>JAQAJI010000112.1:1388-12566 GCA_028278665.1 Candidatus Rariloculus versatilis | reverse complement strand
TGACGAACGAGAACGCGCAGCCCGTCGGCCCAGCCACCCGTGAGTCGCCCGGCCCTCGCGATCGGCCGTCCCTTGCGCAGCAGGTCGATGATTTCCGGGAACGCGAAGAGCCCGATGCCGACGACGACGAGCGGGAGGCCATCGTAGAGATAATCGATCCCGAACGTGATCCGGAACTCGCCGGTGGCGGGCGCCGCGCCAATCGACCCGATCGTCATGCCGAGTCCCGCGGCCGCAAGGCCCTTCCAGAGGCCGCTGCCCGACAACACTCCGACCATCGAGAGCCCGAGCACCGCGAGCATGAAGAGTTCGGCGGACCCGAACGTCAGGATCAGCGGCCGCGCAATCTGCACGAAGAACGTGAGGATCACGGCGCCGACCAGGCCGCCGCACAGCGACGCGCCGAATGCGGCCGCGAGCGCCCGCGCGGCCTGCCCCTGCTGCGACAGCGGAAAGCCGTCGAGCACCGTCGCCTGGCTTGCGCTCGATCCCGGAATGCCCATGAGCACCGACGTAAACGTATCCGATGTCGGGATGACTGCGACGAGGCCGATGAGCATGGCCAGCGCGGAGACGGTGTCCATGCCGTAAAGGAACGGCATGAGCAACGACAGCCCCGCGATGCCACCGAGCCCCGGAAAGACGCCGACTGTCAGGCCGAGCACGACGCCGACGCCGAGATAAAGCAGGTGCTCGACCGTCGCGAGGTTGGCTACGGCGGCGGTCAGGGCCTCGAGCAAGGTCAGCCCTCGAGACTGACGCGGAAGTCTTCCCTGAGCCAGTCCCTGACCCAGGCGATGGCGCTTGCAGGCACGTCGGTTGCAAGCTCGTAGATCGTCTGGCCCGCAGCGCCGGTGACCTGCTCGTAGGTGCCGAGCGCCGCCGGCTTGCCGGCCAGGTACTCCGGATCGCGCTTGTACGCTTGCACGGCGTCTTCGTAGGCGCGCACGATATCGTCGGGTGTCTCCCTCGGCACGACGAGCAGCTTCTGCGCCGGGAAACCCGCCGTGAAGAACGCGAACCAGCTCTCCCAGGCGATCCCCGCCGGCGCCCGACCATGAAGCGCCTCGTAGACTTCACCGAAGTGAGGCAGGTCGGGGAAGCTCGGATCCCTGACCAGCCTGCCCTGCTCGTCGAGGGTACCCCAACTGAAGAGCGGCACGGCGTCGCCTTTCTCGATCAACGGCACGACGTTGCGCAGGTACGCGGTCGAAGTCTGGTAGTCGATGTTAAGTTCGCCGCGCTCGAACGCGAGCCGTCCGGCGCCGCGACCGCTGATGCCGAAGATCGTCCGCACATTGAGCCCGAGCAGTTTGAACGCGAGCACCGGGACGAGGTCGAGCGATGTCGGGCCCTGACTGCCGTAGAGCAACGGGGCCGACGCAATCCGCGCGAGTTGCGTGTGGTCCGCGATCCCGAGCCGTGAGGAGACGTAGACCACACCGCCCGTGCCGTAGGCCATGAGCACGCGCCAGTCGCGGTACTCATAACGCACGCGCGGATCGCCCATGAGATACGGAAACTGCGTCGATGCCGACGTGCCAAGCACCGTCAGGCCGTCCGGCCGGGCACGCGCGGCGAAGCGGTTCGCGCCGGCGATCGAGCCGCCGCCCGGGACATTGCGCACCACGACGGTAGGCCGGCCCGGCAGGTAGCGCGAGAGGTACGGCGCGTTGAAGCGTCCCCAAGTGTCCGAACCGCCGCCTTCCTTGAAGGGGATCATCATTTCGATGACGCGACCGCTGAAGTCGGCGGCGCGCAGATTCACGCCCGGCAGCGCCAGCGCCGCCAGCGCGGCGCCGAACAGTTCCCTTCGAGCGACGGGCCGCATGGTCGTCAACCTGTGCAGACGGATCTGCTATGGCGCCAGAGCGCTGCCAGACCGGGTCGGGTCAAGGGACTCATGGTCGCCGGGCATCCTTCGAAAGATCACCGCGACTCGGGTCGTCCCGCGCGATGGTATCGCGATCCCCGCCGATCCAGCGGTCCGTCACGGTATTCGCCACTCAGTCATCCTCCGCGCCCTCGACCGGGGCGACACCGGTTTCTGAAGCCTGCAGCGAGGTCTCCACTCCCAGCCTGAGCAGCGTCGTGTCGGGCGGCCCCTGGAAGAAACTGAAGCCTGCACGGTCGCGCCAGGCCTGCGGACCGCCGAGCTTGAGCCCGGCAGCGAGGGTGACATCGTGAATCGTGGTGACCATCGCCTCGTACTCCGGCGTTCCCTGGCTGAGCCCCGAGAAGCTGCCGAGATCCGTGCTCGCGGCCATGACGACGTCGACGCCTTCGACCGCGGCGATCCCTTCGGCAACAGCGACTCCGGCCGGCGATTCGATCATCGCGACGATGACGATGTTGTCATTGGCCGTCGCGCGGTAGTCGTCGCCCCACAGCGCCCGGTACTGTCCGCCGCCGAGGCTGCGCACGCCCTCGGGCGGAAACTTCGTGTAGCGGACCGCGTTGCTGATCTTCTCGACGGTATCGACGAGCGGTACGACGATCCCGAGCGCACCGATGTCGGTCGCTTTCTGGATGTCGCCGGCCGTCGCGTCGGGAATGCGAACAAAGGGGATTGCCGGTGCGTCCCGGCAGGCCCAGATCATCCGCGCGACCTCCTGGTAAGTCAGCGGGCTGTGCTGCATCTCGATCCATACGAAGTCGTAGCCCGAATTCGCCATCGCGCAATAGATGTTGGGGTCCGCGACCGTGACCGTGCCGCCGACGACCTGTTGGCCCGCCTCGAGCTTGGTCTTGACCGTGTTGTAGATCCGCGTCTCCTGCGCGGTTGCGGCCGCCGAAAAGACGACGGCGAGCAGCGCGGCCGAGCGGAACCAGTGGCGTGTGCAGACGGCGGCTCTCAATCGTGCATGTGCGGACATCGATCCCTCCTGCGATGCTTTGAACCATCTATAACACTGTCGGCGCGCTGACGCACGAAGCGCGCGCAATGGGCCGGGCAAACCC
Source organism: Candidatus Rariloculus versatilis (assembly GCA_028278665.1). Lineage (GTDB taxonomy): Bacteria > Pseudomonadota > Gammaproteobacteria > Steroidobacterales > Rariloculaceae > Rariloculus > Rariloculus versatilis. The sequence continues at coordinate 9,605 of JAQAJI010000112.1, read as the reverse complement.
GGAAGCCCCGAGAACGACTCGGGCGCGGCGACGTGCGCGGCCGCAAGCAGGTTGCCGACCGACATTTCAGGATGATACGTTGGCTTCAACCGAAGTGGCCGTTGTACGGCAGCCCGACTCCGGTCGCCTATCGCTATGCGCCGGCGAGCGACCGCGCCGCCGACGCACCGCAGATCCGGCCAAAGACGGCGCCCGCAAGCAGCCCCGTGCCTCCCGGATAGTTGTGAAAGAAGAGCCCGCCGACGAGTTCGCCCGCCGCGTACAGCCCCGGGATCGGCTCCAATTCAGTATCGAGCACGCGGCCGGCGGTATCGATTCGCAAGCCGCCGAACGTGAACGTGATCCCGCAGGTCACGGCGTAGGCCTCGAACGGCGGTTCGTCTATGGTGTTCGCCCAGTTCGACTTGTTGACTGCGAGACCCTCGGTGCGTCGGCCGTCGCGCACGTTGGGATCGAAGGCGATGTCCTGCCGGACGGCCGCGTTGTAGCTTTCGATCTCGGCCCTGCACGCCTCCCGGTCCACGTCCTGCATGCCTTCAAGCAGTTCGTCGAGCGTGTCGGCACGCACTCGCGTGACCTGCCGGATCGAGTACTCGTCGCGCAACAGCGGCTTCGCCTTCGCATCAAAGATCTGCCATGCGTACTGGCCGGGTTGTCGCAGCAGCTGCGCGCCGTATTTGGCGTAGGTGTAGTTCCTGAAATCGGCGCCCTCGTCGAGGAAACGCCTGCCGTGTGAGTTCACGACGATCCCGAAGGGATACGAGTGCTTCTGAAACTGATCGCCGACAGCAAGGTCGCCGAATTCGGGCGCATTCCTGTCCCAGGCGACCGCGTGGCAGCCTGACCAGTTGCCGTAAGGCGCGGCGCCGACCGCGAGAGCCATGCGTATCCCGTCGCCCGTGTTGAAACGCGTGCCGCGCACCTTGGCGAGCTCCCAGCCCGGACCGAGGTAGCGGGTGCGCCATTCCGGGTTGGCCTGGAAGCCTCCCGACGCCAGGATCACGGCTCGCGCGGGCAGCGTTTCGGGCCTTGCGCCGCGGCGCCTGACGACGACGCCCGTGACATCGCGCCCGTCGAAATCGAGATCGATGACGCGCACGCTGTAGGCGATCTTGATACCGCGCTTGCGGCAGGCCGCGGTCAGGCCGTCCACGAGCCCGGGTCCGCCTCCCGATGCCTCGACCGTGAGTCCGCCCCAGAACCGGAACCTGCCGTCGACCCTGAAAGCCTGGCGGCCGTAGATCGGCACGAAGCGGATGCCGGCCCGGCGCAACCAGACCAGCGTGTCCTTCGAGCGAGTCACGAGACACTCGACGAGATCCGGATCGCAACGGTAGTCGGTCACCCGGAACATGTCTTCGAAGAACTGGTCCGCGGGATAACCCCCGAAGTCGGTCGTCTCGAGTTCCTCGGCCGACAAGTCGGTAAGAACTTCACGCAGTTCCTCAAGGTTAAAGTAGGCGAAGCGGATCGACCCGGCAGTGAAGCGGCTGTTGCCGCCGCTTTCCGCCTCCGGAGCGCGTTCGAGCACGGTGACGCTGGCGCCCGTCTCGCTCGCCGCGAGCGCAGCGCAGAGCGCCGCATTGCCCGCGCCAACGACTACAACATCGGCAGTGCTCATCGCCAGGGCCGGCTACCTACCGGCCAGTTGGTTGCAATTTCCGCCGTGGCCGCCGCAGCTACTGCGAACAGGCGAAGCTCTCCGCCTGGTCCGTATCGCCACCGACGTATTGCGCCGTTTCCGGATACGGGCACAACGGCCGCGTTCGCGTCACGGCACCGTCCTCGACGAGGCTCGCCTCGATCCGGTCCGGTGCTATGCCCTGCTCGACCCAGGCTTCGATCGCCGCCTGAGCATCGAACTGGCTCGGCCCCGGACCGCCGCGGCAGTGCTGCATGCCCGGCGCCATGAAGAGACGGAAGAAATCCCTCGTCTCGCCGATGCCGCCATCCGAGCCGCTGCCGACGGTCGCCGCGACGCGCTCATAGTAGTCGATCGTGCCCTCGGGGAAGATCACCTGATCGCTCCAGCCGTGATAGAGGATGAGCTTGTTGCCCGCGTCGCGGAACTCCCCGAGATCGGGGTCGGTGGCGACCAGCGCCTCGCCGCTTGCTTCGTAGGATCGCTCGATATCAGCGTCGTAATCGAACGTCCGCCAGTCCCAGTCGGCATCGTCGAAGACGCTCCTGCTGAAGTACTCGTCCGCGATCGGCGCGGCGCCGGAGCCTGCGACCAGCAACCAGCTCAGCTCGCCGCCCGGAGCGAGACCCGGGTGCAGTTGCTCGCCCGTGCGGGGATTGCTCGGGCCCGCGTAGATCTTGCGCACGGCCTCGACCTGCTCGGCGTTCAGGCACTGGCTGCTCGCGCCCGACGAGCATTGCAGTGTGCCGGGGTCGAACGTGCACATCCGGGGATCCTCGATGACACCGTCCTCGACGCCGTCGATCGTGTCGCACTGGGCGAGCACGGCACTGTTGAGCATCGACAGATCGGGCGGCGTCAGCATCGTGTCGCCGACGGGCTTCGCCGCAAGCGCGATCCACAACTGCGTGTAATGCGTGGCGACGAAATGGTTGACGGGCGCGCCCGAGACGATGCCGTCGTAGTCGTCTGGAAAGCGCTGCGCCTGCATGAGGCCCTGCCGCCCGCCCGTCGAGCAGCCGTTGAAATAGTTGTAGTCAGCAGGGCGGCCGAAAAATGAACTCAGGATTGCCTTCGACTTCGAAGTCATCTCGTTGATCGCGCGATACCCGTAGTCGCGCAGCAGGCCTTCGTCGTGAAGCCACTCGAGATCGCTTGCCACGTGACCGGTGTCGGTCGATGCCGTGACGTAGCCGGCCTGGATGTTCGGGACCATGGCGCCGTAGCTGATGACGCCCGCGAAGCCGCCGCCGCCGACCGCCTGAAACCGGCCGTTCCAGGCATCCGGCTCAGGCAGCCAGACCTCGAAATTGATCGCGGGGTCGACGATCCCCCTGACCCGGCAGAACGCGGGCAGATCGTTGACGACCTGCCGCTGCCCACTGAAGCTCTGGGCGGTATATGAGAAGGGCCCGGCCGGCACGGATTCCGCTTCGAGCGAAATCACTTCCGAAAGTTTGAGGTCCGCGATCGCCTCGCAGGCAGACCCGGCCGATCCGGCCAATCCCGCCGACCCGACGGACCCGGCCTCGGCCTCCTGCGCCTGAGCGGCCTGGGCTCCCAGCGACAGCGCAATGGCTGCGCCGAGGGCGGAAATTATCGTTCTCATGAGACCTCCGGGTTCGTGTGCCGCAAGGAAGGGAGCCAGTTTAGGTGCGCGTCGCCATCCAGGACAAGCGGCGCCCAAGCCGCGTCTACGCACGATCGACAGGCCCGGCTTACTTCAACTCGGAAACGTCATCTGCCGTGGCAGCCGTCCGGCCCGAGCCGCGCCCTAGCGCCCCCCCGACTGCGCCCGGTCGATGATGCCGGCCAGCGCCGCGTCGAGCCCGGGAACGGCCGGCAGTTCGATGCGGAACAGGTCGGAAAGAGCGTCCTTGAGTTCGCGCAGCGATCCAAGCTCGCGGCGTTGAACGGCACCGTCCGCGTGGCGCACGGTCAGGCCGGTATTGAATAGCCCGTAGCGCCGGTCCGGCGCCGGTCTCGCCGCCATGAGCGTCGTAAGGAAAAAGGAATCCGGGTGCGTCGACACGAAGTGATTCGCGACCTCGAAATCGATCGGCAACTGCGGCTGCAGGTCGAAGCGATAAAGCGTGCGCCACTCGCGGCCCAGGAAGGCCTCCAGGCTGTAGATCGACTCCGAGCGGACCAGGCGGAATCGTTCGTGCGGCGTCGCCTGCTCGATGTCGGTCTCGAAGATCAGCGGCCCGGTCAGCGTCAGGCCGCCGAAACCGACATCGCAGACATGCGTCTGTCCGTCGACCTGAACCAGCAGGAGCATGTGCGTGCGCGGACCGAGCGGTTCGCCCTCATGGTTGAACGCGACTCGCGCGGACAGGGACTCGACCTCGAATCCCACCGCCGCGAGTACTGCAGCGAAGTATCGATTGTGTTCGAAGCAGTAGCCGCCCCTTCTCGCATCGACGAGCTTGCGCTCGAGCGACGGCAGATCGAGAGCGACGCGCTCTCCCATCAGCGTGTGCAGGTTCTCGAATGCGATCGCCGTGGGATGCAGCAGATGCAGCGCACGCAACGTGGCCAGACCGGGCTTGCGCGGACCCTCGTAGCCGATGCGCCGGAAGTAGGCGTCAAGATCGATGGCGCGTGTCATGGCGCCAGGTGGCGGATGCGGGGAGTTGCACCATCGCTCGCTTGAGACACGCGGTAAATACATCCATGTACGCTCCGCGCGCGCATCCCTGCGCGCGAGGCAACTCCCCTCGGCCTTTCCGCAGGCTGGTGGCGCGGGTGTGTGCCATCGGCTTGAGCGTCGTCGGCGCGGAGCGAGCATCCTCGAGTTCAGCCGTCAAGTATCGCCGAGAGCCGCGGATACACGCTGCGGGCGTTGCCTTCGAAAATCCGGTAGCGATCTTCATCGTCAAGCTTCGTGCTGGCATCGAGGTAGCGTTTCGTGTCGTCGAAATAATGCCCGGTTTCCGGATCGATGCCGCGAACGGCGCCGACCATTTCCGACGCGAAGAGAACGTTTTCGACCGGAATCACTTCCAGCAGCAGGTCGATGCCGGGCTGGTGGTAGACGCAGGTATCGAAGAACACATTGTTCATCATGCTCTCGGCAAGCGGCGGCAGCTTGAGCATGTCGGCCAGACCGCGAAACCGCCCCCAATGGAACGGCACCGCGCCGCCGCCGTGCGGGATGATGAACTTCAGCTCCGGAAAGTCCCGGAACACTTCTGACGTCATGAGCTGCATGAACGCGATGGTGTCGGCGCTCAGATAGTACGATCCCGTGGTCTGGAAGTACGGCGTGTTGCAGGCGCCGCTGACGTGAATCATCGCGGGTACTTCGAGTTCGCACATCTTCTCGTATAACGGGTACCAGTAGCGGTCGCCGAGCGCCGGACCGGTGAAGAAACCGCCGGTTGTGTCCGGGTTCAGGTTACAGCCGATGAAGCCCAATTCGTTCACGCAGCGTGCGAGTTCGGCGATCGACGTATCGAGCGGCGCGCCCGGCGACTGCGGCAACTGGGCGACGCCGATGAAGTTCGCGGGATAAAGCCTCGTGAGCCGGTAGATCAGGTCGTTGCAGTGCTCCGTCCAGGCGCGGCTCGTTGTCGGATTGCCGATGTGATGGCCCATTCCGCTCGCGCGCGGCGAGAATATCGTGAGATCGGTCCCGCGCTCGCTCTGCAGCTTCAGTTGCGCGCCTTCGACGCTCTCGCGCAGTTCGGCGTCGCTGATGTCCAGCGCGCCCTTCGCGGCCTCGTGGTCCGGGTCGAGCGCAAGTTCCGCCTTCTGGCGCTCGCGGTATTCGCCAAGCTGCTGCGGAGCCGTCGTGTAGTGGCCATGGCAATCGATAATCATCGGTCCTCCCTGACAGTTGCGCCGCCGCGCGGCTCAGTAGTCGAGCGCGCGTCCGAGGCGTGGGTCGATCCCGTTGTGAAAGCCGCCCTGGTCCCTGACGACCCTCGACTCGCCGTTCTCGTCGTAATGCACCCAGACCAGGCCATGCGGCGCGGCGAATTTCGGCATGTCGATGATGTGGGCCTGCTCCCGGGTCACCGCGTCAAATACGTAGATGCGGCCTTCGCTGTTGCTCGTTGCCCAGAATTCGCGGCCGTTGGGTGCAAGCAGCAGGTGGTCGACGCCATAGCCCGAAAATAGCGTCTCGAGCGAGCGGCCCGTTTCGTTTTCGAGCACGGAGATGGTCCTGCCCATCATGCCCGTCGTCTCGCCCTTGTTGGCGACCCAGATCTCGCTCTCGTCGGCGTTGAGGTTTGCGCCGTACGGACTGATGCCGGTCGGTGCGGCCCAGACGACTTCGCCGCTTGCAAGGTTGACCTTGCTGAGATTGGACGAACCGCCGGCAGGGATGTACATGTGCTCGCGCGCCGCGTCAAACGCGATCCAGTCGCCGCGGTAACCCGGATACGGGTATTCGTTGACGACTTCCCACGTGATCGGGTCGACTCTCGCAACCCAGAAGGGCCGCATCGACGTCAACGTACCGGTTCTGAGCTGTCCCGCGGCGAGAAAGCCGGACCAGGTCTTGTCGCCGAGCGCCGTACCGTAGCCCAGCGGCTCCATGAGAAGGTAAATGTACTCGTCGTCGGTCCAGGCGGTGTACGGCGAACCTCCGAGTTCGTCACTGCGGATGCCGCCAACGACCCGGTCGGTCTCGGGATCGAACAGCATGACGTCGAGCCCGTCGGCATCGCGCGCGAAGCTGTCGAGCAACAGGTAGCGGTCCTGGAAGATCTGCCCGTGGTGCAGGCGGGCGCCGGTCATGAGCTGCTTGACGGGCTGCAACGTGATCGCATCGACCTTGAGCAGCGATTGCGGAGTCGTCAGTGAGAACGCGCTCTCCGCTTGCGAGAACGGCCGCGCGCCGATGATGTACACGTATTTGCCGTCAGGCGACATAACGGTCGTGTGCACGCCGCCGCGAAGCTCCGGCGCCAGCTCGTAGGACGCGATGATCTCCTTTGTCTCGGCGTCGCCGACAACGATCTGCGTCGATTCGGGCGGCGCAACGTCGGCAGGGCGAAATGCTCCCCCTGTGCTCAGATTCTCGTAGAAATAGGTCTTGCCGGGCTCGGGCGTAAACTTCGGTTCGCCCGGCTCGAAGCTCGCCACCTCGCGCACCTCATAGTCACGCTTGATGCTGCCCGTCTTCGCTCGCCTTTGCCAATCCGCCAACACCGATTCGAACGTCTCAACCTCGGCCAGTGCCTGGTCGCGCTCGGTCAGGAAGTAGTCCGGAACATGCTCGAACTCCTGCACGCTGTTGAGCGTCGCGCGGAGCCCATCGACATCAATGTCGGCGGGTTCGGCGCCGAAGAACGTCCGCAGGAACACCGACACGGCCACGAGATCCTCGGGCTCCGGCTGCAGGAGTTCGCGCAGCGGCGCCATCTGCGGATTGGACCGGAACTGGTAGTCGATATCGAACGGCGTCGGACCGAACTGGAGCGACGGCCCGATCAGGCCCTGCGCATCTTCGCCATGACAGGTCCAGCATGCCGCGGGCTGCCGGAAAATTGCCTCGCCGCGCGCAGCGAGTTCGGCGACCTCCTCCGGTTGTTGGGCGCCAACGACCGAAACGAGGCTCGACAACGCAGCGAGCACAACCAGGATTCTCGTCATGACGATCTCCCTCAGGAATCGTCCGGCAGGGCCACGTACTGTAGCAACGGCCGGGAAGGCCGGCAAAGCACCAGGTCACCCGTAAGCACGCGAATCGAGGCAGGCCACGCCTCAGATAAGCTTTCCAGTCGTTCAATCCATGAATCAAACCGCAAGCACTCAGTGCGAATAGTGTCCAAACCGATTTGATCGGCGATCAACGGACCATGCACTGCCTTGCGATATCCTGGAACCTCACACACGAGTCGGTGACTCGGTGAAGTGTTCACGTTGTCGTTGATGTGTTCGGGAGACGGAAAGTTCGACCGGATTTCCCGAAGGGCGTCGATGACGCTCGCCGGCAAACCCAGAAGCGTGCAAAAAGCTTCCACGTCGGAGAACAGCAGTCCTTCGAATTCGTGTACCTGGACATATGGCTTCGCACTATCGTCTTGCCAACCGATCCGGTTCTCAATCGCATCTAGGACCGCCTGTTCCAACTGTTCCGCGGACCGATCGCCCTTGTCCTTAAACCCGTAGAAGTCGACAAGGGAGGTGACCGCATCGAACGAACGACGCAAATGTGCCATTTCCCACGCCAGTCGATCTACCGTGACGTCTCCGCCACCCCGCGGTCCGCGAGCACGTCCAATCAATATGGGTTGAGTCGCAACGCCACATCAATGCAGGTGCGCCGAAAGCACGCGCTTGACAAATTCTTCTTCAGTTTGACCTTCAACCGAGACCGCAAGCCGGATCACGGCCGCCCCCCCGAGCAAATTCTTCTGCCAAAGCTCACCAGGCGCATAGTTTTCGTCAAGCCAGCAGCGATAGTCGTCGACGTTGAGATGTGAAAAGTTCGTGCGGCCATCCGCCGCTTCCAGGACCATGATTTCCTCAAGATCGAACGCGTCCACCAGAAGCGGCGATTGTGTAGCGACGATGACCTGCACCTGGTCGGAGACCGTCTTGATCATGCCGCCAATCAA
>JAQAJI010000112.1:718-1103 GCA_028278665.1 Candidatus Rariloculus versatilis | reverse complement strand
CACCCCCCCCCACCGCATTTTCAACCCGGAACTCTCCGAAGGGCCGTGCAACTGGTACACCCCCCAGTCCCGAAGCAAGTGGACCATGACCCGCGCCGTGGTCGGGTTGTTTCCCGACTGCGGCGGCGACTGCGCCACTTCGCCGATTTGCGCTTCGCGGCTGCCATCGCCACCGATGTGGGTCCAAGGAGCCTTTGAAGGACGACTCTTGCTGCTGAAACGAAACGCTTCTTCGGTGAACATGAGCCGGTCTGGATGCGCGTACGCAAGCGTGAACCGGTAGTCGTTCGTTCCGCTATCCGTCTCCAGACCGATATCCGCCTGCATCGCCGGCGTGGTTCGGCCGCCGCCGTGAAGCTGGTCGTCGCCACGGCCATTGCGTTCG
>JAQAJI010000112.1:0-533 GCA_028278665.1 Candidatus Rariloculus versatilis | reverse complement strand
AGTGTTGGGCGTCAGAACGAGCATGCATAGCGTCGGTGGCGGTCGAGACGTTGGCAAGGCTCGCGCGGACTGCCTGTAAGCGATGCGATGTTGCAGAATCCGAACCCTGCGGACTGGCTCATGTGGTGGACCTTGAAGAAGATGTTGTCGGGCGCAGGGGGCGTCAGGGGACGCAATGCAAACCGAACGAGCGAAAGTCACGATCAATGGCGAGGCATGTTTGCACCTTCAGCCTCTTGCATAGCGCGAAGCTGGTACAGTCAGTAAAGCTGAAGGACTTGTCGGACCATGTGGAGAAAATTGACCACGCTGTGTCCTCATCTCGGGGAGAGATCCGTTCCACACGCGCAAGGCCGCCGGTGCGCAGAGTTTCGCCAAGCCGATGCGCCACATGCCAGCCGAGCCGGAACCGAACCAGCGTCAGCGTCTCATCCAGGATGTAGTTGCTCGTAAGCAAGCGGGTGCGATGTTCACGCAACGCTTCTGAAACCGCGGCGTGATCGGGGTCTTCACGTTCGGTGAGCGGATACCAG
>JAQAJI010000111.1 GCA_028278665.1 Candidatus Rariloculus versatilis | reverse complement strand
GATCGCGGGCCAGACCCAGCTCGGACGCTGGGCCGATCCCGAGGAAATCGGCAATGTCGCGGCCTTTCTCGTTTCGGAGAAGGCCAGCTACATGACGGGGACAACTGTCGAGGTCTGCGGCGGGTTCACTCGCTACATCTGACGTCTGTTCGCACAACTGTTTCGAGATAGCCGAAAGCCATACAAAACAACATCGTGTGAAAAACCTGCAACGGTGAGTCGACGCGTTCGGCGGCTGCCCGGCGCGCTTGCCGTATTAAGTGCCACAGTCTGCCCCAGGGAATTATTCCCCCACCGGGACTCCTGCTGTGGCCGCAGGATCAGGGCAGCGCAGCTTGCAAGCAGTTACCACCAGTCCGCGCGCTCGCGCACCGCAGCCTGTGCACGCTGGGCGTCGTCGATGACCTCATCGACATCGATGTCGGTCAGCCGCCCGTCGCGCTTGAGGATCCGCCCTTCGATCATCACGGTATCGACGTTCGCGGGCTGGGCGGCCTCCACGAGCATGTGCGCGGGCTCGGTGAATACGCCGAGGTTGAGTGCGCGGGTGTCGACCATGATCAGGTCGGCGCGCTTGCCGGGCGTCAGCGAGCCGATGCTGTCGCCGAGCCCCATCGAACGCGCGCCCTCGATGGTTGCAAGCTCGAGGACTCGGCGCGCCGGCAGCCTGAATTCATCCTGCGTGCGCGAGTTCTCGACATTCTGGATCGCTTTCATGATCGCGAACATGTCGGCGTTCCCTGCCAGCGTCGGAGTGTCCACGGACAACCCGACCGGGATGCCCGCATCGAGGAAGTCACCGGTGATCGGGAAGCCGAAGCCGATACGCAGTTCGGTCCAGGGAGCCAGGCTCACCGACGCGCCGCGCTGCGCGAGCGCCTCGATTTCCTCGAGGCTCGTCCAGATCGCGTGTATGACCTGCACGTGCGGTCCGAGCATGCCGGCGTCCTCGATCGCCTGTATGCCGCCGCGGCTGGTCGGGAAGTTGTTGACGTGCACGGACACCGGCAGATCGAGTTCGCGAGCCGCCATGTAGTCCTGCCGGGACGCCTCGGTGCCCGCTCCGCGCCAGGCCAGACCGAGCGTCAAGAGACCATTGTTGGAGTATTCGTTCCAGTCATCCGCAAGGCGAGCGACATCGGCCATGTCGAGCGGCGTATCGTTCGATGCCCCGGTCGGCGATCCGTACGCGAATCGCGCGCGAATACCGGTATCGGTCAGGGCGCGCAGGTCGGCCTCGGCGTATTCCGGACCGCGCACGTTGTGACACCAGTCGTGCACGAAGGTGATGCCCGAATGGATGGCCTCTGCGGCCGACAGCCGCGTGCTCGCGTACATGTCGTCGGCGACGTAGTGCGCTCCGATGCCGCGAGAGGTCGGGAAATAGCCGTGCTCGGGCACATCGCCGGCCATGCTGCGCAGCATCGTCGTCCACATGTGCCAGTGCGTCTCGACGAGGCCGGGCAGTACCAGCATCCGGCCGGCGTCGATCAACGTGGCGTCCGGGGCCTCGATTGACTCGCCCACAGCGGCGATCTGCCCGTCCCTGACATGCACGTCGGCATCGGCGAGATCCCCGAGCGCCGGGTCCATCGTGAGCACGTAGCCGCCCCGGATCAGGTACTCATTGCTTGCCGGCATGGCGCCACCCCCGTTGTCGCTGTCCTGCGCGCTTGCGAGCCGCCAGCCGCCGGCGCCGAGTGCACTCGCGGCCACGGCTCCGCCGATCAAGTCACGCCTGCCGATCAATACGCCGCCGTCGTGCCTTGTCATGTTTGCACCTGTTGGACCTGATTCTTCCCTCGCCCTTCGACCGTCCTTGCCCCCCGTGTAGCCTGCCTGCGCGCAGGAGCAATCAAACGAGCATGCAGACCGACTGCAGTTCCGTATACATCTCGATCCCCGCGCGCCCGTGCTCGCGGCCGAATCCCGATTGCCCGAATCCGCCAAATGGCATGTTTGGATCGACGAAACTGTGGCAGTTGACCCAGACCGTTCCGGCCTTGACCCTGGGCACGAGCCGATGCACGGCACTGAGGTCGTTCGACCAGATGCTTGCGCTCAGGCCATAGGGCGTCGCGTTCGCGAGCGCCGCCACTTCGTCTGGGTCGTCGAACGGCTGTGCAACAAGCACCGGGCCGAAGATCTCTTCCTGCACGACGCGCATGTTGTCGTTCACGTTGGCAAGTACGGTCGGCTTGACGAAGCAGCCCGGGTGCTCGAGCGTCTCACCGCCCGTGACCAGTTCGGCGCCTTCCTCGCGCCCCGAATCGATATAGTCCATGACCCGGTCCTGCTGCTCGGCTGAGACGAGCGGACCCATCTCGGTGTCGGGATCGAGACCGGGTCCGAGCCTGATCTCGTCGGCTGCGGCGCTGACCCCCGCGACGACCTGCTCGTAGATCTTTCGATGCGCATAAAGGCGGGAGCCCGCCGCGCAAACCTGACCCGCATTGAAGAAGATTGCCTGCGCGGCGCCGCCGATGACGGTATCGACATCGGCATCCGGAAGGACAATGACGGGAGACTTGCCGCCGAGTTCGAGCGAAACACGCTTGAGCGTGTTCGTCGCGGACTTGTTGATGATCTTGCCGACTTCGCCGGAGCCCGTAAACGCGACCTTGTCGACGCCGGGATGACTTACGAGTGCCGCGCCGGTCGTCTCGCCGTATCCCGTGAGGATATTCACCACGCCGGGCGGGAACCCCGCTTCCATGATCAGTTCGCCCAGACGCAGCGCCGTCAGCGGTGTCTGCTCGGCCGGCTTCAGAATGCAGGTACAGCCGACCGCGAGCGCCGGACCGAGCTTCCAGGCGGCCATGAGCAGCGGAAAGTTCCACGGAATGATCTGCGCGACGACGCCTGCGGGACGGCGTCGCGTGGAGGTCTCGAATCTGGCTCCGGGAGGCGCACCGACGGATATGTCGAATGTCGAGCCCTCGATCTTGGTCGCCCATCCGGCCATGTAGCGGAAGTATTCGCGCGTGGCCGGGACGTCGACGATACTCGCCATGAACTTCGTCTTGCCGTTGTCGATACTCTCCAGTTCGCAGAGTTCATCGGCGTGCTGCTCGATGAGGTCGGCGAGGCGCCAGATCAGCGCCTGACGCTCGGCGGGCCGCATGCGCGGCCAGGGCCCCTGCTCACGTGCTTCCCTGGCGGCGGCGACGGCGCGATCAACATCGGTCTGGTCCGCGTCGGCGACCGTCGCGATTGGCTCGCCGGTCGCGGGATCCACGACGGGGATCGTCGTGGCGGATTCCGACTGGACCCACTCTCCGCCGATCAACAGGCGTGCGGGGCGTTCAAGAAACGACACTGCGCCGACGGACGGCGCGGGTTGTGCTGTGATGGCGACGCTCATGAGTTCCTCTCGATGGTTCCTTGACTTGCTGGTGCGTGCATACCGACGTGCCTTCACCGGACGCGTCTCGCGATGGGCGAAGCCGCGACGGCAAGCATCCGTCGGCCTTGCGGCGCGAACGCGAAGAACGGGAGTGTAGAACCGGGATGCGGGCGCGACAAGAGAGCGCGAGTCTGCCTGCAGTGGCGCCTCGAGCGGCGCTTCCTGCACAGGCACCCCGCGCGCTGTCAACCGAGCTTGAGCAGCGCCTTCGCATTCTCCTTGAGGATCAGTGGTCTGACCTCATCGCGGATGTCGATCTTTGCGAAGTCCGCGAGCCACCGGTCGGGCGTGATCAGCGGATAGTCCGTGCCGAACAGGATCTTGTGCTTCAGTTGCGTATTCGCGTACTGAACGAGTTGCGGCGGAAAGTACTTCGGCGACCAGCCCGACAGATCGATATAGACCTGCGGTTTGTGCAGGCAGATCGACAGGGCCTCGTCCTGCCAGGGCCACGAAGGATGCGCGAGGATGATCGGCATGTCGGGAAAGTCCACGGCCACGTCGTCGACGTCCATCGGATTGCCGTACTTGAGCCGGATGCCGCCGCCGCCCGGCATGCCGGTCCCCATGCCCGAATGCCCGGTGTGAAACAGCGCCGGCAAGCCGGCTTCGGCGATGACCTCGTACAGCGGATACGCGCTCGGGTCGTTCGCATGGTACTCCTGGTACTGGGGATGGAACTTGAAGCCGCGGATGCCAAACTCGTCGATGAGGCGCCGCGCTTCCCGGACGCCTTCCCTGCCCCGGGCCGGATCGATGCTCGCGAACGGGATCATGATGTCGCCGTTCTCGTGCGCGAGCTCGGCGACTTCCTCGTTCGGTACGGGCCGCTCGCCGCGCGCACGTTCGCCGTCGACCGGGAAGATCACGCAAGCGATCCTGCGTTCGCGATAGTAGGCCGCGACCTCGGGGATCGTCGGCCTTGAATGGTCGTGCCTGAAGTACTCCTTCGCGGCTTCCTGAAACGCCGTCGGCGGCTGCGGGTCGCGCGCGGAGACCTCCGCGTGCGTGTGCACGTCGATCGCGACGAGGGCGTCAATGTCCATCGGAAGCACCGGACTAGGCGAGGATGCCCTGAACCTTGTCCCTCGCTTCGTCGGCCTTGCGCAGCATCTCTTCGAGATCCGTCGGCACGGGGACGTCCTGTCCGCGCTTCACGCCCGGCCGTTCGCCGATCGTGGCGAGCCAACGCTCCAGGTGCTCAAGGCCATCGATTTCCACTCCGGCCCACTTGTAGCCGCGCACCCAGGACCAGTTCGCGATATCGGCGATCGAGTAGTCTCCTGCGAGATATTCGTGATCGGCGAGTCGCGTGTCGAGCACTTCGAGCAGACGCCTGACCTCGCGCTGATAGCGCTCAATGGCGTAAGGGATTCGCTCCGGCGCATAGCGATAGAACACGTTCGCCTGCCCCATCATCGGCCCGATGCCGCCCATCTGGAACATGAGCCACTGGATTACGAGCGACCGTCCCCTGGCGTCGGTCGGCAGCAGCGCGCCCGCCTGCTCGGCCAGATAGATCATGATCGCGCCCGACTCGAATACCGGGAAACCGCCGTTGCCGTGGTCGACGATCGTCGGAATGCGCCCGTTCGGATTGAGCTTCAGGAACCACGGCTCCTTCTGCTGCAACTTGTCCATCTCGATGTGGCGCACGCTGTACTCGATCCCGAGTTCCTCGAGCGTAATGGAGGCCTTCCAGCCATTGGGCGTGGGGGAAGTGAACAACTCGATCATCGACGACTCCGGGCGCTCGGCTTCGAACGCTCATGACTGAAGTGGTGGGCGCGTATTCTAGCAGCCCGTGACGCAACTCCCGCGAAGCTGCGAAACCCACAACACAAGCGGTCGGCGAAACGCAGGAAGTGCGGCATTCAGGCCGGTTTGCGCGCCGCAAGCGGGCAACCATCCAGGCAGCGCTTCAGTACTACATGAGCGGGAAACTACCGCCAGGTCTTGCGGTTACAGCCCGCCCGAACGCAGCGTCAAACGCCGCGCAGCGGCGCTACCGGCGATTGGTTGACCACCGACCGCACGGCAAGCGTACCGCTTACGCCAACGATGGCGATGCCCGCGACAATCCCGGCAACCAGAACCCAGAGGCCCGGCGCGTAGTCGAGTTCGAAAACCTGCGTGGCGAGTACGTAACCGATCGTACCTGCGCCAACTGCGGCCAGCGTTCCGGCAAGCAGGCCAAGCGCCGTGAATTCGGCCGCGACGCCCTGCAGCACGACCCGCCGCCTGGCTCCGAGCGTGCGCAACACGGCGCTTTCGAACATCCGCTCGTCGCGCGTCGCCTGGATCGCCGCAAACAACACCGTCAAACCCGCGGCCAGTGTGAACATGAAGACGTATTGCACCGCGAGTGCGGCCTGGGTCATTGCGCGGCGAACCTGGTCGAGCACCGCTTCGATGTCGATGATCGACACGCTCGGAAACTGTCGCACGAGGTCGATGGTGACGGGCCGCTGCTCCGGTTCCACGTGGAAGCTCGTGATGTAGGTGTGCGCGAAGTCGTCGAGCATGCCCGGATTCACGACCATGAAGAAGTTTGGCTCGAAGGTATCCCACTGCACGCTGCGCACGCTGGAAATGCGAACGTTCAGTTCCTCCCCTCCGATGCTGTAGGTCAGTTCGTCGCCGAGCGCGAGCCCGATTTCCTGCAACAGCGTTTCCTCGATAGACAACTGCGGCTCGGTATCGCCGGGCGCCCACCACCGGCCCGCAACGACGGCATTGTCGGCCTTGAGATCCGCCGCCCAGGTCAGGTTGATTTCGTCATTGAGCTCGCGCCGCGCACGCCGGTCTCTGGCCGGATACTCGGCGACGGGCTGACCGTTGACGTGACTGATCCGGGCTCGGGCAAGCGGTGTGAATTGCGCGACATCGAGGCCGTAGTTCGCGAGCACATCCGTAACCTCGTCGAGCTCATCGGGCTGGATATTGATCACGAATTGATTCGGCGACTGCTCGGGCAGCAGGCCCTGCCATTCCTCCATGAGTTCGCTGCGTACCACCGTCAGCAACAGCAGCACCATGATTCCGAGCCCGAAGGCCACAACCTGCACGCTGCTCTCGCGCCCCCGGCGCGCGACGTTGGCGATGCCGTAGCGCCATGCGATGCCGACGCTGCCGCGCAGCTGCTGCAGGCACCAGACGAGCCCCAGCCCGGCGAAATAGAGCACGGCGAAGGTTCCGATGGTGCCGCCGACGACATAGGCGATCAGTTCGAAATCGCGAAAGATCAACGCCAGCATTCCGGTCACCGCGGCGCCGGCGATGCCATAGACCGTCATGTAGCGCAACGGCGGCGGATCGAGATCCTGCCGCAAAACCCGGGCCGGCGGCACGCCTCCGAGCTGCAGCAACGGCGGGAGCGCGAAACCGATGGCAACCGTTATCGCCGTCAGCGGACCAAGTACCACGCCCCTGAGATTGGGAGGCGGCAGATCGGCCTCGACGAAGTCGGCCAGCAGCGCCGTCAGACCGAACTGGGCGAAAAACCCGATGATGCTGCCGATGACGCCGGCGGCGAGCACAAGAATCATCAACTGGGTCAGGTTGAGCCTGAGTACGTCGCGGTGGCGCGCCCCGAGGCACTTCATCATGGCGACGCCGTCGAGCCTGCGCACAACGAAACGGCGCGCCGCCATCGCGACGGCGACACCGCCGAGCAGGACGCCGACGAGTGCCGCGAGTACGAGGAACTGCTCTGCTCGGCGCACCGAGGAACGGACCTCCGGACGACCATCTCGAAAATCCTCGAGCTCGTGCTCGGCCGCGAGCTGCGGTTCAAGCTCGGCGCGAAAAGCCGCAATTCGCGATTCCGTGCCCGCAAACAGCAACTCGTACTCGGCCACGCTCCCCGGCTGCAGGAGTTCCGATGCGTAGACGTCTTCGATGTTGAGCAGCACGGTCGGCGCAATTTCCATGAAACGCCAGCCTTCGTCGGGACGAAACTCGAGCGTGTGGCTGACGAGCAGGTTCAGGGCGCCGATGTCGATCCGGTCGCCGACCTCAAGGCCAAGGCGAGCGAGGATGCTCGGCTCCGCCCAGACTTCGCCGGACTGCGGAATGCCCGCCGCCGCATAGGGCGTAGCCGACAACTCGTCCGCGATTCGCACCTCGCCCCGCAGTGGATAACCGGCAGATACACCGCGTATGTCGGCGAGCGAAGTCGAGTCACCGGCCACCACGACGCTGCGAAAATGAACGAGATCCGCGGTTTCAACGCCGTTGGCCGCGGCGATCCCGACGAACGATTCGGGCAGCGGGTTGACCGACTCGATCCTGACGTCGGCTGCGAGAGCCTCGCCGGCCTGCTGCGACACGGCCTGTCTCACGCGATCCGTAAAGAACGACACGGCGCTCATCGCGGCGACCGCGCCGATGAGTGCGGCCACGAGCACGATGACCTCGCCGGAACGCCAGTCCCTGGCAAGCAGACGGCCGGCCAGACTCCACGGGACCTGCTTCATCGATCGAATCCTCCGCTCAATCGACCGTCGTCCTTCGCCGGGCGAGCCGCTGTCGGGGTTTGCGTGTACCGAACCAGACCGCTGCGACAAGGTGCCTGAAC
>JAQAJI010000110.1 GCA_028278665.1 Candidatus Rariloculus versatilis | reverse complement strand
GGCGGCGTCTGCGTCGACTCCCACGATCACATCGTGATCGTCGACCGCCGCAACATCACCGAAGAGGAGATGGAGACCAACGTCCCGACTCCGACGTTCGTGATGTTCGACATGGAGGGCAACGTCATCGATTCCTGGGGCGACCCCGAGCTCGTTCCCGACGGCGTGCACGGCTGCAGCTTCGACGCCGACGACAACGTCTGGGCCGCCGGCAACCAGGACGCCATCGTGCAGAAGTACAGCCATGACGGCGAACTGCTCATGCAGATCGGCACCAAAGGGCTGTTCGATACGGCCGACGGGACGATCGAAGGCGCCATGACCAACGTGAGCCGCGACCGGCTGCATCGGCCCGCGGGCGCCGTGGTCGATCCGCAAACCGGGGAGATATTCGTCGCGGACGGCTACGGCAACAAGCGGGTCGCCGTCTTCGACGCCGAAGGCAACTTCCTGCGCCAGTGGGGCAGCCACGCCACCGAGACCGAACGGCGCGACGGCGCACCGGGCACGTTCACCGAGGTGGTCCACTGCATCGAAATGAGCAACTCGGGACTCATCTACGTCTGCGACCGGCAGGGCAATCGCGTGCAAGTCTTCGACGGGCTGGGCAATCACGTTCGCGACATACCGGTGCGCGCCGACGAATACAACGCCCGGGGCACGGCCTGGTGGGTCGCGTTCTCACGCGATGAAGAACAGCGGTACCTCTACGTGATGAACGGAGGGCAGGAACAGGTGCACGTCATGGACCACGAGACCGGCGAAACCGTTGCCAGGTTCGGCCGGCCAGGTCACCAGATCGGCAATTTCACCCATGGGCATACCATCGCAACGGACTCCCAAGGCAACATTTACGTCGCCGAGACCAACTGGGGCCGCAGGGTGCAGCGATTCAACCCCGTTGCCCGATAGTGTCGCCACGGCGCTTCCGCATGCTCGCCCGAGCCGGCAAGCGGCTGTGAGGAAAGTCAGGAGCCCTCGCGGTCAGTGCGGTTCGCAAGCGCCTGGAAAGTCACGCCTTGCACCCGGACCGGGCCGGATGAGAATTCAAACCGACTAGGCTAGAATTGATTGGATCGGCGGTACCGGCTACCGCCACAGGATTCAGCCAGAGTTGCCGCCCGCGGCTGCCCCGGCGAGAGACCTTCAGGAGACAACGCATGGTCGCAAAGCTATCTGAACCGACAATCATCGCCGACGCCGACGTCGATCCCGGCCACAACTGGAAACGCGCCCTGTCTGCTCCGGGCGTGATGAACGTCGATTTCGAGGAGCGCATCAACTTTCAGCGACTGCACCGCTATCGCCTGGCGAGAACCCGGCAGGCGCTCAGAAACTCGCAGCTAGGCGCCCTGCTCACCTTCGACGGGAACAACATTCGCTACATCACGAGCACGAACATCGGCGAGTGGTCCCGCGACAAGATGTGCCGTTTTGCGCTCCTTGCCGGCGATGCGTCGCCGCATCTGTGGGACTTCGGTTCGGCAGCGGCCCACCACAGGCTCCATGCACCGTGGCTCGAGACGACGCACTGTCACGCCGGCATGCTCGGACTGCGCGGCGCCGTGCCGCCCGATGCAGGACTCATGCGCGGGGCCGCCCTCGAGATCAAGGCCATCCTCGAGGACAACGGCGTTGCGAACATGCCGATCGGCGTCGATCTCGTCGAACCGCCGATGCTATGGGAATTGGAGAAGGTCGGCCTTAAGGTCATGGACGCCCAGCAGGTCATGCTCGACGCCCGCGAAGTCAAGAACCAGGACGAGATCATGCTGCTCAACGTCGCCGCATCCATGGTCGACGCGGTCTATCACATGATCTACGAGGACCTCAAACCCGGCGTGCGCGAGAACGACATCGTCGCCAGGGCCACCAAGATGCTGTTCGAGATGGGCTCCGACGACGTCGAGGCGATCAACGCGGTCGCCGGCGAGCGCTGCAGCCCCCATCCGCACAACTTCACCGACCGCATGGTCCGGCCCGGCGACCAGGCCTTCTTCGACGTCATCCAGGCCTACATGGGCTATCGCACCTGCTACTACCGCACGATCAACGTCGGCACGGCCAACGATGCCCAGCACGACGCCTACAAGCAGGCGCGCGAGTGGATCGACGCGTCGATCGACATGATCAGGCCCGGCGTCAGCACCGACAAGGTCGCCGCCGTCTGGCCGAAGGCCGAGGAACTCGGCTTCTCGAGCGAGATGGAGTGCTTCGGACTGCAGTTCGGCCACGGTCTCGGCGTGGCGCTACACGAGCGCCCGATCATCAGCCGCCTCGTGTCGATGGACAATCCGCTCGAGATCAAGGAAGGCATGGTGTTTGCGCTTGAGACCTACTGCCCTGCGAAGGACGGCTACTCGGCGGCCAGGATCGAGGAAGAAGTCGTCGTGACGGATACCGGCTGCCGCGTGATCACGCTCTTCCCGGCGCAGGATCTGCCCATCGCGAACGAATACTGAGCAGGACCGCCCCGCCGGAATTCGCTCCGACAATTTCTGACAGACACCAGGGCACACACACGTGGCTGCAAAACCAAAGCGCGCTGCGGCTGCCAAACGCAAGCCGCAACCGGCGATCGACCCCGCGACGCGCCTGAAGCTCTATCGCACGATGGTCGAGTGCCGCATGCTCGAGAAGCGCGCGCACGACCTCTTCATGCAGAACCTGATCAAGGGCACCAGTCACCTCGCGCTCGGTCAGGAAGCCGTCGCCGCGGGCTTCGGCGTCGCGATGCGCGAGGACGACTACACCTTCTGTACCTATCGCGGCCACAACCACACGTACGTGCGCGGCGTGTCGATGACCGCCATTCTCGGCGAACTCATGGGCAACTCGGCCGGGCTCATGCGCGGCAAGGGCGGCTCGATGCACCTGACGAGCGTCGAGCACGGCGCGATGGGCTCCTACGCGATCATCGGAGCGCACCTGCCGATCGCGGCCGGCGCCGCGTGGTCGGCCCAGTACCGGGGCACCGAGCAGGTTTCGGTGTGTTTCTTCGGCGACGGCACGACGAACATCGGCGCTTTCCACGAGGCGCTCAACTTCGCCGTGATCTGGAAGCTGCCGGTCGTCTTCGTCTGCGAAAACAACCTCTACATGGAATACACGTCGATCTACGACGTGACCGCCGTCAGGAATCCCGCGGCCGACCGTGCGAGCGCCTACGGACTCGAGCCCATTCTCATCGACGGCAACGATGTCGATGTCGTCTACGAGACGGCGGTCGACGCGCTCGAGCGTGCGCGTAGCGGCGGCGGGCCGAGCCTGATCGAGGCCGTGACCTACCGCCACGGCGGCCATTCGAGGGCCGATCCCGGCAAATACCGGCCCGACGACGAGGTTCAGAAGTGGCTCGGCCGGGATCCGGTCCCGACGTACCGCAAGCGGCTGCTCCAACTCGACATCGACGAGCAGGATCTTGAGAAGATCGACACCGAATCGCTCGCGATGATCGACGAAGCCACGGAAACCGCGCGCAATGCGCCGCTGCCTGACGTGGACATCGCCTGGATTGACGTGTGGGCCGACGGAGGCGCGCAATGGCGCAACTGACCTACCGCGAAGCCGTCACGGAGGGCCTCGCCCAGGAGATGCGGCGCGACAGGAATGTCGTCTTCCTCGGCGAGGACGTTGCAGAGGCGGGAGGCGTTTTCAAGACGACCGTGGGGCTGCTCGAGGAATTTGGTCCCGATCGCGTCAGGGACACGCCGATTTCAGAACAGGCCATCCTCGGCGCAACCATGGGCGCCGCGATGACGGGGCTCAAGCCGGTCGCCGAGATCATGTTTTCGGACTTTTTCGCGGTGTGCTGGGACATCGTCGCCAACCAGATCGCCAAGACCCGCTACATGACCGACGGCCAGACGAACCTGCCGCTCGTGATCCGTTCGGGCAACGGCGGCGGCGCGCGGTTCGGCGCGCAGCACTCGCAGAGCGTCGAGAACTGGGCGATGGCGATCCCCGGACTCAAGGTCGTCGCGCCCGCGAAGCCGGCAGACGTCAAGGGGCTGCTCGCAGCCTCGATTCGCGACCCGGATCCGGTGCTGTTCTTCGAGCAGAAGTCGATGTATGGGGTCAAGGGCGAGGTGCCCGACGGCGAGCACGTCGAGCCGCTCGGCGCGGCGAAGGTGCTTCGCAACGGCAGCGACGTCACGATCGTCGCGCTCGCGCTCATGGTGCCGCGCGCGCTCAAGGCCGCCGAGGAGCTTCATGCCGAGCACGGCATTTCCGCAACGGTCGTTGACGTACGCTCGCTCGTGCCACTCGACACGCAGACGATTCTCTCCGAAGTCGCGAAGACGGGTCGGCTCGTCACTGTCGAGGAGAACCCGCGGCTGTGCGGCTGGGGCGCGGAGATCGCATCGATCGTCGCGGAGGAACTGTTCTGGGACCTCGACGGGCCGATCGTGCGGGTGACGACGCCACACATCCCGCTGGCCGCAGCGGACAGCCTTGAGGACGCCATGCTGCCGAGCGCCGACAAGATCGTCGCGAGCGTTACGGAACTGGTGGACTGACCGCCCGTGGCAGAGCCCCGCGTAGTAGCGATATTCTCAAGGCAGCCGCCTGAACCGGCGCGGGGCGCGAGATCGGCGGGCATGATTTGGCGGAAAACCGCCTCGCAAGGCCTGATTGGGGGTAAGTCTGCCTCGCAAGGCCTGATTGGGCGCGAGACCGCCTCGCAAAGCCTGATCGGGCGGAAGACCGCTCCGCAAGGACTGATTGAGCGACGTGCAAGGCCCTGATCGCTTTGGAGTTTTGAAGCCATGGACGTATTGATGCCGCAACTCGGTGAGACCGTTGCCGAAGGCACGGTCGCCGCGTGGCGAAAGCAGGCCGGCGAACAGGTCGAAACCGACGAGATCCTGCTCGACATCGAGACCGACAAGGTCTCGATGGAGATTCCGTCCCCGGGCACGGGCACGCTTGCGAAGATTCTCGTGGAGACCGGCGAGACCGTCGACGTCGGCACCGTGCTCGCCGTTGTCGAGGTCGAGGGCGAGAGCGCCAACACCGACGATGGCGGCAGCGAAACAGCGCCCGAGGCGGCGGCCGGAGCGGCCGGCGATGCCGCCGGCGCGGCTGCGTCGGAGGCAACAACGACGGCCGCAGCGGCTGCGGCTGCCGCTTCCGCCGACACGTCGTCAATAACTCCCGCTGCCGGGCCACCGAAATCCAGACCGGCGCGCGGCGCCGCGGCCGGCAACGGCGCCAAGCGGCAACAGAAGCTCTCCCCGGCCGTCCGGCGTCTGGCAGCCGAGCATGACATCGAATTGAGCGCGGTGACGGGCTCGGGCCGCAACGGCCGGATCACGCGCCGCGACATGATCGAGTTCATCGAGCGCGCGAAGGCGGCCCCGCCCCCAGCGGCGGCGCGAGCACCGGCTGCCGCTTCCGGTACTGTTCCCTTCAACCGCATCCGCAAGCTCACGGCCGAGCACATGGTGCAGTCGAAGGCGACGAGCCCGCACGTGCTGCAGGCCGTCGAGGTCGACTTCGCCGGCGTCGACCGCGTGCACGCGGCCGTACGCGAGTCCTGGCGCGCGAAACGCGGCTACTCGCTGACCTACCTGCCGTTCATCGCCTTCGCGGTTTGTCGCGCGCTCAAGGAGTTTCCGAATGCGAACGCGAGCGTCGAGGGCGACTCGCTGATCCTGCACGCGGACGTCAACCTCGCGATCGCCGTCGACCTCGGTCCGGAAGGGCTCGTCGCGCCGGTCATCGCCCGGGCAGACCGCCTCACGGTCACCGAGCTTGCCGAATCCATCCACGACCTCGCGGCGCGTGCAAGAGAAAACCGGCTCAAGCCCGACGACCTCGCAGGCGGAACATATACGCTGTCCAATTCCGGCAGCTTCGGCACGCTGATCACGGCACCGATCATCAACCAGCCGCAGGTCGCGATCCTTTCGACCGACGGCGTGCGCAAGAAGCCCGTAGTCGTCGAACACCCGAGCGGGGACTCGATCGCGATACGTCCTGTGGGCGTCCTCGCGCAGTCGTTCGATCATCGCGCGATAGACGGCGCCTACTCGGCCGCATATCTTGATCGCGTGCGCAAGCTCATCGAGCTAACGGACTGGTTCCGCGAAGTATGACCGCACTCTCGCGCCGGATCGGCTGGATCGGCGCCGGCGGGCGCCTGGGCTTTTCGATGTCGAAACGGCTCATCGAGGCCGGCTGCAACGTCTCCGTCTACAACCGCACCCGCAGCAAGGTCGAACCGCTCGCCGAGCTCGGCGCGACGGTGGTCGACTCGCCGCGCGATCTCGCCGACCGCGAGATCGTGTTCAGCACCGTGTCGGCCTCGGACGACCTGATCGCCGTGACCGAGGGTCCGAACGGCGTACTTTCAGGCGACTCGAGTCCGGACCTGCTCGTCGATTGCTCGACCGTCTCCGAAGAAGCCTCCGCGCAGGTACGCGAAGCGGCCGCCCGGCGCGGCACCGAAATGCTGTCGGCGCCCGTGAGCGGCAGCGCCAAGGTCGTCGCCGCCGGCAAGCTCACGATCGTGGCCTCGGGACCGCGCGAAGCCTTCGACGCCGCAGAACCCTATCTCGCGGCGGTCGGCTCGGGGGTGACCTACGTCGGCGAGGGCGAACTGGCGCGAATGGTCAAGATCTGCCACAACCTCATGCTCGGCGTGGTGAGCCAGTGCCTGGCCGAAATCACCGTGCTCGCCGAGAAGGGCGGCGTCACGCGGCACGATTTTCTGAAGTTCCTGAACACCAGCGTCGTGGGCTCGATGTTCACGCGCTACAAGACACCGGCCTTCGTGAATCTCGACATGACGCCCACGTTCACACCGGTCCTGCTGCGCAAGGACCTCGACCTCGGTCTCGACGCCGCCCGCAGGCTCGACGTGCCGCTACCGGTCACGGCCGTCACGCGCGAAATCCTCAACGAGGCCGTCGAACTCGGCCATACCGACTGCGACTTCGCGATCCTGCTGGCGATGCAGGCGGAGGCCTCCGGCCTTAAGATCGAGCCGGAAGACGTCACCGTCGACGACGGCCTGTAATCCGACCGGGTGCGCTCGCGCGCCCCGCCACCCGCGAACGCAAGTGGAATGCGCTGGCAGTCTCGGATGCTTTCAGGGCTATCGTTGCGCCAAGGGGAGGCGTACTACCGGTCGCTTGAGACCCTGGCGCGCAGGCAGCAGAAACCCCCTCAGGCCCAGATCTCCTCGTCCGTCGGCACCGCCTTGCCGGCGATGACCTTGCCGATGCGCGAGATGTTCATGAGGTGCTTGTAGTCGAGGTTCTCGGAAATCGAGTTGCCGCCCCAGGAACCGCAGCCGAGCGTCGTCGTCGGCGCGAATCCGTTGGTCAATGAGCCGCCGGCCGTCAGCGAGCTTGGCTGATTGACGACGAGACGGCTCACGGGCAAGCCGATTCCGGCGGCCTCGATGTGCTCGTCGTTCTCTGAATGCAGCGCCGCCGAATGACCGGCGCCCTCGACGAGCAGATTCGCCCTGGCCCTGGCGACGGCTTCGTCAAAATTCCGGTAGGGCAGGATCGCGATCACGGGGCAGAGCTTTTCCTTCGCGAGCACGTCCTCGGTACCGGAGCCCTTCGCCGGCAGCAGGATCAGCCGCGCGGACTCCGGGACGTCGATGCCGGCCATCGCGCCGATCTCGCGCGGCGACTGGCCGACGACATCCTTGTTGAGGTGACCGTCGGGAAACACGAGCTCTCGCAGTTTCTGTATCTCGCTCTCGTCCTCGGTGACCCAGACCTTGCCCGTCTCCTCGAAGAGTTTCAGCGTTTGCTCGTATTCCTCCTCGGGCGCGAACACGAACTGCTCATGCGAGCAGATGATGCCGTTGTCGAACGATGCGCCGGTGACGATCTTGTCGATCGCGGCCTTCGCGTCGACGTCCCGGTCGATGATCACGGGCACGTTGCCGGCGCCGACGCCGTAGGAGGACGTTACCCTCGCCGGCCCGCCCGTGGCGACGACGACATCGACGCTTTCCATGAGTTCCTTGGTCATCTCGATCGAGCCGTTTCTCACGACCTGCACGAGGTCGTCGGGTCCGCCGTTTGCCTTGACGACCTTCATGAACTCGTCGGTAAGGTGCTCGGTGCACTTCTGCGCCTTCGGATGCGGCGCGAATACCACGGCGTTGCCGGCCTTGAGCGCGAACATGCCGTTGCACATCGGCGTCACGATCGGGTTCGTGACCGGTGTCACTGCGCCGACGACGCCCATGGGCTTGGCCACGAGCACGAGGTTCGAATCGGGGTCCTCGCCGATCACGCCGCGGGACTTCTTGTCCTTGAGGTTGTTCCAGATGGTGCGCGCCTTGCCCTTGTTCTTGAGGATCTTGTCCTCGTACAGACCGATTCCCGATTCGTCGACCGCCATCCGCGCCAGCGGCTCGGCATTGTCGAAGACATATTGCCCCACGCCCTTGACGATGGCGTCGACCTCCTCCTGGCTCATCTGCTCGTACGCCGCCTGGGCTGTGCGAGCCCGCGCCACGAGGTTCTGGATTTCGGTGTCGGGAACGATCGCGCGCTCGGCGGTGCTCATCGGCTGTACCCATGATCTGCTTGCGACAGGACGGCTGATTATAGCCGAGTCCGAAGTCGCCCGGACCGCCCCTGCGGGCCGTCGCGGGCCGCCGTCAGGCGGCATGGCCGATCATGGAAAGCGGACCGACAACGTTGGTGGGATGGCGCGCCCGGAGAGATTCGAACTCCCGACTTCCGGCTTCGTAGGCCGGCGTTCTATCCAGCTGAACTACGGGCGCTCGTTGTCGTTCGAGCCCGGCCGCGAGGCCGCCGATCAAGCGGCGTCCCCGAGCGGACCGCGGGCGCAATTGTACCCCACCCGACGGACAAATCCCTTCAACCGAACTGCATTGCAGGGTCCATGCACTTCATCGACCAAGCTCACGGCAGGCGAGGAGCCTGCGCCGTAGGAATTCACGGCTGCAAATCCGCTCTCATCCGTCCGCACAACCGCTCGATTTCGTCAAATGTGACCCGATATTCTCCTCAATCGATCGATTGTGCGGACGGCGATAGCGAATTCTCGCTTTCGCGACTTCCTACGGCGCAGGCTCCGAGGTGCCGGGGATGGCTTGCCGCTCAGCGCCCGGTCGCATCGTGTCCGCGAACCCTTCGAGCTTGCTCGGGGTGAGGAGGGACGCGATGCGATCGGGCGCGGTCCACCCGTTTGGGAAAAGACCGCCTGGCAAAGCCTGATTGCTTCAGAAAAGGCAGCGATCCTCGTGCGCGGCGAGGTAGTCCTCGACGTGAGCGCGATACAGTTCCCTAACCCTGCGGGTGACCGGTCCGCCTCCTTCCGGGAAGGAGCGCTCGACGCCCTCCCCGACCAGGAGTTCGCGCACGGGCATGATTTCTCGGGTCGCGCTCGTGAAGAAGCACTCGCTGGCCTTGAGCACCGCCTCGATCGGGATCTCGCGTTCGTGCGTCGGCAGGCCGTGCGAACGGCAGACCTCGTGCACCGCGGCCTTCGTCAGGCCGCGCAGGTTTGCCGCAAGCTGCGAGGGCGTGACGAGCTCTCCGCCGATCACGAAGAACACGTTGCTGTTGGACGCCTCGGTGACGAGTCCGGCGTCGTTGAGCATGAGGCTGTCGTCGGCGCCGGAATTGCGGGCCTCGATGACACCGAGGACGTTGTTCAGATAGTTGCCGCCCTTGATGTTCGGATCGAGCGAGGCGGTGGGGTTTCGTCGCGTCTGCGACACCGCAACCCGGAGACCCTTCGCGTAGAACTCGGGATTCCACTCGGGCACGGCGCGCACGATGATGACGAAGCTCGTCGGCAGATCCTCCGGCGGATGCAGATCGAGCGGACCCTCGCCGCGCGTGACGATGTAGCGCACGTAGACGTCCCGGTGGACGGCCGGCGCGCCCGACGCATGCACGGTCCTTCGAATCTGCCCGGTCATCCCGTCCTTCGTGAGCCCGATCTCAAGGTGAATGAGGGCCGCGGAATTCTCGAAGCGCACCCAGTGTTCGTCGCCAAAGAGCGGGATGCCGCGATAGGTGCGAAACACCTCGTAGATCGAATCGCCGTAGAGAAACCCGCGGTCCATGACCGGGATGCGGGCTTCGTCGGTCGGCGCGATCGCGCCGTTGACGTTCGCCATGCTCCTGAATTCGTCGCGGTCGCTCACTGCATCCTCCTCCCCGTGCGTATCAGGCGGTTGCTGCCGGGCTGGCCTTGACGATCTCGACGGTTTCGGTGTCGGTGTCGGTCGAGATGCTGTACGCCCCGACTCCGACCGGCACGAGCGCCGACTCGCCGCGGGCGAGCCGGCCGATCTCAACACCGTCGGCGCGCTCAACGACAACTCGGCCGCCGAGCGCATGCAGGCAGTGCGGGGGTTCGGCCGGAACGTCGACGGTCAGCGCCGGCGTCGGCCGCAGATGCTCGACGCGAAAAGACTCGGAGTCAACCGAAACAAGGGTACCTGGACGACCGGCTACGGGCGTCGGCGTCACGAGAAACTCCGCGGGCTCCGTTCTCGACAGGTTCATCGCATCCAACGCCGCATCGACGTCGACGGGACGGACGGGAAACCGGACGTTGTCCCAGGCCCTGAGCGTCGGTCCCGGGCGGCGGATCTCGAGCGCGAGAATTTCGCGCCGCTCGGGATTGCCGAGCGCGTGGACCTCGGCCGAGGCGATGCGTTCGGAACCTTCGAGCAAACGCTGCGGCGTCGCATTGTGGATGACCTGGCCAGGCGTTACCGGAATCGCATTCAGCGCGCCGAGCACTTCACTGTAGAGCGCCTTGAGGTTCACGGACAGTTCCGCCGCCCGAGACCAGCGGCCCGCGGGCACAAGCGCCGGGACGAGCGCCGAGTCGAGTTCCTTGAGGCCAGCCGAGCGCCGGGCGAACCAGTCCGCGACGACGGCCTGCAACCCCTCCGGCTCCACGCCCGGCTGCAACTGCTCGAGCAGGCGCTGCTGGTTCTCGAGCCCTTGCCGTAGTCGCGCCTTCATCGAGCGCGCGTCGATGTCGCGACTAAACCCGACCCGGATTGTCGCCCCGGGCTTCGCCGCGATGATGACGTAAACCTCGGTGTTTCCGGGAGGGTGCGCCTGAACGGAAAGAAGTTCCCTGATGTCGAGAGTTTTCGGCAGCAGCGGGAAACCGGCGCCATGGCGTGCGACGAATCCTGCGCCGAGCAGCGTTTCGCCGTGTGCGGCGAGCAGATCTGCAAGCGAGATCACCGAGCCGTCGGCAAGCCGTACGCGGCTCGGGTACTCGCGCGCTTCGCGGTCGGCGTCGCAGGCCGCGATTTCGAACGCTTCGCCAAGAGCTGGCGCGGTCCGCCCGGCCTGCTCCGGCAGCGGGCCGAGCCCCTTGTACTCGCGGAGCATCGTGCCGCCCCACGGCCGCTCGACAAGATTCGACGCGATGGGCTTGATGAGCTTCGAGCGCAGGTCCGCGGCGAGGACAGCCGGCGCGCCCGGTGCGAGCAGGGCTTCAGCCTCGGTGCGCGGCGGCGGCAACGGCGTTCCCTCCGCTCAGGCGGCCAGGCGGTCCAGCAGTCGCTGCTCGAAGTCCGCGCGGAACCGGGCCGGACCAGCGATGTCGCAAAGGTCCGAGAGCTGCGTAACCTCGACATCGTCGAGACCGCAGGGCCTGATCCGCTTGAACGGCGCAAGATCCATTTCGAGGTTGACCGCAATGCCGTGATACGAGCAGCCGCGCCGGATTCTGAGTCCGACAGCGGCGAGCTTTCGGCCGCCAACGTAGACGCCCGGCGCGTCGCGGCGCGCGCGGGCTTGCACGCCGTAGGAGGCCACGGTATCGATGACCGCGGTCTCGAGCGTCTCGACCAGCGTCCGCACGCCGAGCCCGAGCCGCTTGATGTTCAGGAGCACGTAGCACACGAGTTGCCCGGGTCCGTGGTAGGTCACTTGTCCGCCGCGGTCGATCCGCACGACCTCGATGTCGGTGTTCTCAGGCACGTGCCCGGTGTCCGCGTTGAGGCCGAGCGTGTAGACCGGCGGATGTTCGACGAACCAGATCTCGTCGCCGGTTCCTTCGTCCCGACGGTCCGTAAAGCCCTGCATGTCGGCCCAGACGGCGGCCAGGGGACGACGGCCAAGGTCACGTACGCGGATCTCGTTCACAATGCCATGAGAACATGATCGCTTGCGGTCAGTTCCCTGTACACGGCGTCGATCTGTTCGCGGGTTTCGGCAACCACCTTGACCGTCAGGCTCAGGTACTTGCCCGCGCTGCTCAGCCGTTCGGTGACCGCGGCGTCGTCGATCGCCCCGCAATGCCTGCGAACGATGCCGAGGACCGCCGTGCGCAGGGTTTCGGTCCTGTGTCCGATGACCTTGATATCGATCTCGCAGGGAAAGCTCAGCAGTTCGTCGTCGGACATCGGCACGTCACACGCTGGCGTGCGGTGTCAGTAGTCGAAAATCAACTGACTGTCATTGATCCCGATGGATCGCAGTCCCGCGTTGACCCTGTCCGTATGCGCGGCGTCGTCGAGCGGGCCGATGAGCACACGGTGCATCGCATCGCCGCCCTCGCTGGCGGAGACGAGGAAGCTGTCTTCGAAGCCGTTGAGCCTGAGCCGTTGTGTCAGCGCGTCGGCATTCTCGCGCTCGGAAAATGCGCCCACCTGCACAAAAATCTGCGGGAGCGTGCGAACACCCGGTCCGGGTGAGTCCGCGAGCGCTTCACCGACGATCGAAACTCCGCCGCCGCCCTCTGCCGCGCTTGCGTCCGCGGTGGCAGGCGACGCGAGCGCCACGGGACCGACGCCGGGCACGCCGAGCGCCCTCACCTCGACCGGGGCCGTGCCTTCCTCGACCATCCCGAGGTATTCGGCAGCTCGGAAGCTCAGATCGATGATGCGGTCGTCGACGAACGGGCCGCGATCGTTGATCTCAACGACGACGCGCTTGCCGTTCTCGAGATTCGTGACTTCGACCCACAGCGGTATGGGAAGCGTCCGGTGCGCGGCCGTCATGGCGTACATGTCATAGGGTTCGCCGCCGGATGTCGGCAGGCCGTGAAAGGCCTCGCCGTACCAGGACGCGATGCCCTGTTCCACGTAGCCGTATCCGGAGTCCATGACGAAATAACGTTCGCCGAAGACATCGTAGAACGGCGGATTGCCGCGCTCGGCGGCGTCCCCCGGAATGAGCGGCGCGCCGCTGCCGTCGTCCGCAAACACCTCGCCCGGCCGGGCGGCCGGAACGGTCCCGGCGGGCCGGCTCGCCGTGGGACCCGGCACGGCGGGTCCCGGCACGGCAGATGTATCAACGCGGGTCGTAGTGCACGCGGACAACAGCACCAGGCAGAAACCGCCAATGACGCCGATGCAGCGCGACCGGAAGAACCCCGCCGTCGGCATTACTGCCCGCTCTCCGCGGAGGCCTCGTATGCGCCCAGAATGGCCTGACCCAGTTGGTGCGCGGCAAGCGCGTACTTGGAGCTTCTGTTGTAGCGCGTGATGACATGGAAATTCTGAAAGCCGACCCAGTATTCGAGCGAGTCCAGGTCGCGCTCCATCGCAAATACCCGTGCCGGCGCGTCGTCGGGAAGGTCGACTTTGAACTTGTATCCGAGGGCCTTCAACGAGCCCACGGTCGCATCGAGATCGAGGCCGCCGCCGGGCTCGGGGCCCGACCAGTCCGACGGCCGCGCGGCCTCGACGGCGACCGGCTCGCCGGTTTGCCAGCCGTGCACCCCGTAGTAGTTCGCGACGCTGGCGAGGATGTCGTCCCAGTCGTTCCACAGGTCGCGGCGCCCGTCGCCGTTGCCGTCCACGGCATAGGCCCGGTAACTCGACGGGATGAACTGCCCCGCGCCCATCGCGCCGGCGTAGGAACCGGAAGCCTCGAGCAGGTCGGCGCCCTCCTCCCGGCTCAGCAGCAGCAGCGATTCGAGTTCGCCGCTGAAGAAAGCGGACCGCGGCGGATAGGCGAACGCGAGAGTGCTCAGCGCGTCGAGCACGGGGATAGCGCCCATGCGCTGACCGAAGAGCGTCTCGATCCCGATCGTCGCTACGATGATGTGCGGGTCGACGCCGTGGTTTTCCGCCATGACTTCAAGCGCCACGGCGTGGTCCTGCCAGAAGTCGACGCCGGCCTCGATGCGGCTTTGGTTCAGGAAGATGTCGCGGTACTCGTACCACGGCACCACGCGTTCGGCCGGCCGCGAGATCAGTTCGAGGACGCGCGCGCTGATCGTTGCGCCTTCGAGCACCCCGGTGACCTCGGAGCGCTCGAAGCCGTGCTCCGCAACGACGTTGTCGATGAACGCCTCGCGCGCTTCGGCGACGCGTTCCTCGTCGACATCGATCTGGGCGAAAGCCGCCGTGGCCGCCAGCCACAGGAACGCGGCCCGGATCGCCCGTCTCGCAACCGTCGCAATCATGCCGCCAACCGCTTCTTCTGGCCGGAAATCGCGGCGAGCATACCGAAACCGGCCATCAAGGTCACCATCGAGGTGCCGCCCGCGCTGACCAGCGGCAGCGGCACGCCGACGATCGGCAACAGGCCGCACACCATGCCGGCGTTCACGAAGACGTACACGAAGAACGTAAGCGTCAGACTCCCGGCAACCAGGCGCGTGAACGTGTCCTGCGCGGCAAGCGCGATATAGAGGCCACGGCCGACGAGAACGAGGTAGAGCGCGAGCAGCAGCAACAGCCCCATCAGGCCGAACTCTTCGGCCATGACCGCGAAAATGAAGTCGGTGGAGCGCTCGGGCAGGAACTCCAGATGCGCCTGCGTGCCGTTCAGCCAACCCTTGCCGAAAATGCCGCCTGAACCGATCGCGATCTTCGACTGGATGATGTTGTAGCCGGCGCCAAGCGGGTCGGACTCGGGACTCAGGAAAGTGAAGACGCGCGCCCGCTGATAGTCGAACATGAATTGCCAGGCGATCGGCGCCGACACGAGCCCGACCACTCCGACAGCGGCGATTATGCGCTTGCTGACGCCGGTCAGCAGTATCGTCAGGCCGCCGGCCGCAACGACCAGCAACGCCGTGCCGAGGTCCGGCTGGCGGGCGATGAGCAGCGCCGGAACCAATACGATCAACACGAGCGCGGTCACCTGCGGCAGCGTGGGCGGCAACGAGCGATCGTGCATGAACCACGCGACCATGAGCGGTACGGCCAGCTTCATGAACTCCGACGGCTGAATGCTCACGACACCGAGGCTGAGCCAGCGTTGCGCACCCTTGCCGACCTGCCCGTCGATCATGACCAGCAGTAGCAGGCCGAATACGCCGCAAAACACCCACGGCGTCCAGACCCTGAAGTATTTCGGCGGAACCTGGGCGAGCACCAGGAACGCACAGAACCCGACCCCGCACCTCACGGCCTGGCGCAACAGCAGGCTCCCGTTCTCACCTACGGCGCTGTAGAGCACGATGAAGCCGAAGCCCGTGATCGCGAGCATCGTCAGCAGCCGATGCCGCCCGGCAGCAACGAGCGGAGCACGCGTGGCTGATTGGCGCCCCAATCATTCGTAGCTGTCGCCATGGTCCTCAATTCCGAAGGGGGCATCGAGAATTGCACGCGCCACCGGCGCCGCGGCGGTGCTGCCACCGCCGCCGTTCTCGACGATTACGGCCACGGCGATCTCGGGCGCGTCGAACGGCGCGAAGGCTACGGAAAGGCCATGGTCGCGCAAGCGCTCGTCAACGTTTTCCTCGTCGTATTCCTCGTCCTGGCCGACCGAGAACACCTGCGCGGTGCCCGTCTTGCCGGCCACCGTGTACGGCGTGCCGAGCATCGCGGTCCGCCCGGTACCGTTCGGTTCGCTCGTGACCCCGAGCATCGCGTCCCGGACCCTCTGCCAGTGCGCTTCGTCAGCGACAGCTACGCCATCGATCTCTACCGGTTCGGCCTCTTCGAAGACGCCGCTGACGGCATCTTCGGTGCCGATCAGGAGTCTCGGTTTGAAACGCCGGCCGGCGGCGGCGAGCGCCGCCGTCGCATGGGCGAGCTGCAGGGGAGTTGCCTGCATGTATCCCTGGCCGATCCCGGCAATCACCGTCTCGCCGGGAAACCAGACCTGGTCGGCGGGGTTGGCGAACTGTTGCCGCTTCCACTCGCGCGAGGGCACGATCCCGGCGGCCTCGCCACTGACGTCGATGCCTGTGGGTGCGCCGAAGCCGAACGCCGTGAGCGACGATCCAAGGCTGTCGATACCGAGCTCGACGGCAAGCCGGTAGAAGTAGACGTCGCACGATTCCACGATCGCCGAGTGCAGGTTCATCGCGCCGTGGCCCTGCTCACGCCAGTCGCGGTACCGGTGCGTGCTCCCGGGCAGCGTGAAGTAACCGCCGCAGTAGTGGTCCTCGTGCGGGTCCACGCTCCCATGGTCGAGCGCCGCAAGCCCGAGCATCGGCTTGATCGTCGAGCCGGGCGGATAGCGCCCGGCCAGCGCCCGGTTGAACAGCGGATTGTCCAGATCGGTGGTGAGCGCCACATAGTCGTTGCGACTGAGCCCGGCGGCGAACCGGTTCGGGTCGAATCCCGGCGTGCTGATCAGGGCGAGCAAATCGCCGCTGCGCGGATCTATCGCGACCACGGCGCCTCGCTGGACCCCCATGGCCCTGGCGCCGGCAAGCTGCAGTCGCATGTCGATGGACAGGACCACATGCTTGCCCGGTGTCGGCAAGCGCGTGAGCAGGCCCGGCTGACCTTCGCCGCCCTCGGTGCTTGCCGGGTCAAGGAGAACGCGTCCCTGGGCGTTGACCTCCTGCTGCCGGTAGCCCACCTGACCGTGCAGAATCGTCTCGTAACTGCGCTCCACGCCGGTCTTGCCGATCTGCGACGTCGCAGCATACTCGCCGCGGTCGATCACCTCCAGATCGTCGCTGCTGATGCTTCCGACGTACCCCACGGCGTGGACGCCGGCGCCCGCGTAGGGATAGTGGCGAACGAGCCCTTCCTGAAGGTCGATGCCCGGGAAACGGTGCCGCCGCACGGCAAACCGCGCAGCCTGCGACTCGCTGAGGTTGCCGAGCGTAAAGCGTTCGAAGCCACGCCTGGAACGGACATTGTTTGCAAGCTCCTCAAGATCGACGTCGGAGAGCAGGTCGAGCCGTTTGAGTGTGTTCAGAACGCCGTCGAGATCGTCGATCTCCTCGGGCACGGCAACCAGTTGCCACATCGGTCGGTTCTCGGCGACGAGAAGGCCGTTGCGGTCGAAGATCAGGCCGCGCGTCGGCGACAGCGGTGCGGTCCGGATGCGGTTGCCCTCGGAGAGCTCGGTGAAATGCTGGGTATCGACAACCTGCAGTTGGACGAGACGGCCGACGAGCATGGCGGTCAGCAGCAGCACGCCGACGGCGCACACGATCACCCGCGACTGAAAGAGCTTCTGCTCTCTCATCTGGTCCCTGAACGGTCGCTCGGTGTTTTCCATGACCCGCTCAGATGCGTGCGTGCGCCACGCGGCGCCAGCGATCAAGTACGGTCAGCGCAAGCAACCAGACGACCGTACTGCTCAGGATGGGCGCCCAACGTTCGACGAACGGAACAGTCCGGTCCGCGATGCCGTCGACCCAGAACAGCACGAACTCGTAGAGCGCGAGCAGCATGACGATCATGAGCGTGAGCTGGGCAAGGGGAATCACGCGAATCCGTGGCTGGAACCGTTGACAGAGGTAGACGGCCAGCAGGAGTGCGAGCGCGTGCTGACCGAGCAGCGCGCCGGTCAGGACGTCCAGAGCGAGCCCCATCCCCACCGCCGTCAGCATTCCGAACCGCTCGGGCGCGACGAGCGACCAGAACAGCAGCACGACCGGGACCCACTCGGGCCGGAACGCGGTGAACCATCCGGGCACGGGCGCGGCCGCCAGCATCAGTGCGGCCAGCAGGCTCAGTGCCGGCCAGATGCGGTTGCCCACGCCGAGCGCCATCACTGAAGCTCCGACACGCGCGAAGCATCGTCGACCGCCGACGTCTCCGTCGCCGCGTCCCACACGAGCAGAACCTCCCGGTCCCGATCGAGCGCGGAAACCGGCTCGGCGATCACGTCGGCAAACGATTGACCCGGCCGCATGCGGACTTCGAGAACGTGCGCAACGGGAAAACCGAGCGGGAACACGCCGCCAAGGCCCGATGAAACGAGCAGATCGCCAGCTTCGATATCGGCGCTGTTGGTCACATACGGCAAGCGCAGGCGGTTGTTGTCGCCCGTGCCGACAGCGACAGTCCTCAGGCCATTGCGGTTGACGCGCACCGGCAGCGCATGATCGGCGTCGGTGATCGCCATGGCCTCGGCCGTGAACGGCCCGACATCGACGACCTGTCCGACGACACCGTTGGCATCGAGCAGGGCCTGCCCGACGAAGACTCCGTCGGCAAGGCCCCGGTTGACGTTGAACCGTTGCCGGTAGGGATCGAGGTCGACGGCGAGAATCTCGGCAACGAGCACGCGATGGTCGTGCACGGCAGGCGAACCGAGCAGCTCGCGCAGGCGCGCGTTTTCCATCTCGAGCGCGGCCAGCCGCTGCAACTGGAAGTTCGCGTTGAGCCGATCGCGGCGCAGCCTCTCGTAATCCTCGAGCAGATCACGCTGGACGGTCAATGAGTGGCTCGCGGATTGCCAGGCCGCAAACGGCAGGTCGACGGCCACGCGGATCGGATGGACGGCGACGGACAGCACCTGCCGGACGCGTTCCAGGTGGCTCTCGCGATGGTCGACGACCATCAGCGCAATGCAGGCCAAA
The DNA here is from genome assembly GCA_028278665.1 of Candidatus Rariloculus versatilis. Classification (GTDB taxonomy): domain Bacteria; phylum Pseudomonadota; class Gammaproteobacteria; order Steroidobacterales; family Rariloculaceae; genus Rariloculus; species Rariloculus versatilis. The sequence goes on along the minus strand of JAQAJI010000110.1, from coordinate 1,297 downwards.
GCGAGCGCGGCGAAGCCGATACCCAACGCAACCTCGTTGCGTTCCGTACCGCCCCCCGCTTGTCCTGGAGCACTCACTTTCAGCCTGTTACTTCTTGCGATCTCCGGTACGCCGATACTCCTCTTTATGGGGTTTACTCGACAGAAAATGCCGAAGGCCCGTACTCGTCCACGAGTTCGAGCAGCCGGCCGCCTCCTCTGGCGACGCAACTCAACGGTTCTTCGGCGACAAAAACGTTCAACCCGGTTTCCTCGGTCAACAGCAGGTCGATGTTGGTCAGCAGCGCGCCGCCTCCAGTGAGAACTATACCGCGCTCGGCCACGTCCGCACCAAGTTCGGGCGGCGTTTGCTCAAGCGCCGCGCGCACCGCGCCGATAATGCCCTGCAACGGTTCCTGCAAAGCCTCGAGAACTTCGTTGCTGTTCAGTGTAAAACTTCGCGGCACGCCCTCCGACAGGTTCCTGCCCTTGACCGATATCTCGCGCAGGTGTTGCCCCGGATACGCCGTGCCGACCTCCTTCTTGACCATCTCGGCCGTCGCTTCGCCGATCAGGACGCCATAATTGCGCCGCACATAGTTGACGATGGCGTCGTCGAAGCGGTCGCCGCCGATGCTCACCGAGGCCGCGTAGCCCGGCCACCGCGGACGGTCCCCCGCCGATGTCTATCACCATCGAACCGCGCGCCTCGTCCACCGGCATCCCGGCGCCGACCGCGGCGGCTAAGGGTTCCTCTATGATATAGACCTTGCGGGCGCCGGCGCCCTCCGCCGATTCGCGAATCGCCCGCCGCTCGACCTGCGTGGCGCCGTACGGCACGCAGACGAGCAGCCGCGGGCTCCGGCGAAAAAAGCGGGAGCGGTTGGCCGTGTCGTGCGCCTTCTTGATGAAGAACTGCAGCATCCGCTCGGTGACGTTGAAATCCGCGATCACGCCATCCTTGAGCGGCCTTATCGCCGTAATGTTGCCCGGTGTGCGCCCGAGCATGCTTTTCGCGTGAAGCCCCACGGCCTCGAGCACCTTGCCCCCGCGGCCCGGGTCTTCGCGGATTGCGACCACCGACGGTTCGTCCAGAACGATGCCGTGACCACGCATGAAAATCAGCGTGTTCGCCGTGCCAAGATCCATCGAAAGATCGTTGGAGAAACTTGGGAGAAAGTTCTTGAACATTAGAGGCCATGGCCCCTGAAAAGTGGCCAAATTCTAGACTGTAGCAACGGGGGGGACACTCGGCAAGCAAGGCGATCGGCGTGCCCGGACATGCGACTGGCCGGCTCGAAGCGTGCCGATACGGCCAA
>JAQAJI010000011.1:28831-58325 GCA_028278665.1 Candidatus Rariloculus versatilis | reverse complement strand
CGGGATCGGCCCAGCGTCCGAGCAGTGTCTGGCCCGCGATCGCCGCGCGCACGTCGTCTGCCGTCACACCGCGGACCTTGGCCATGGCTTCGGCGCGCGGTCCCCACGACTCCGTGCTCGTCAGGCCCGGACAGATGTTGTTGACCGTGATCCCGGCCGGAGCGAGTTCGCCGGCCATCACCTTCGAGAACCCGATGATGCCGGCATTCGGGATCGTCGTGGTGAGCGCGCCCGGCAGAAGCTGCGTGCCCGAAACGCCCGACACGTTAAGGATCCGCGGTGCGCGACCGTTGCGAAGAAAGGGCAGGGCGTATTTGGTCATGTAGACGGCCGCCATGAGATTGACGTTGAGAACGCGTTCCCAGACTTCCGGGGTCAGGCCGTCAAGCGTGCCGGGTATCATGCCGCCGACGTTGTTGACGAGGATGTCGAGCCCGCCAAGCTGCTCGGCCGCGCCTTCGGCGAATGCCTTGCAGCCGTCCTCGCTCGAGAGGTCGGCGACGATACCCACTGCCGTGACGCCATGCGCCTGCATGTCGGCGACCGCCTGGTCCAGACGGTCCTCGGCACGTGCTGCGAGCGCGACGTTACAGCCTTCCTGCGCCAGCGCGTTTGCGATCGCGTAGCCGATGCCCTGGCTTGCGCCGCTAATTGCCGCGTTCTTGCCCTTGAGTCCGAGATCCATTGACTTCTCCAGATTTTCCAGCGTGTCCTAATTGAGTGCGCGTGCCGCCGGGCTGACTTCGACGTCGCCGGGGTTACGCAGCATCTTGTCGATTTCGTCGATGTGCGATTCTTCGGTGAGGATCAGATTGCGCGCGTATTCCTCGAGCGGAACGTGCTTGCCCTCGACCATTGCGAGCAGTTCGTAGTAGAGCTTGAGCGCGGCATGCTCGGCCGCGAGCGTTTCCTCGAGGATCGGACGCACTTCGTGCTGGTGCGTTTCCAGCAGCGGGCCGATTCCCAGTGACGGATGCCCGCCGAGCCGCGTGATCATCTCGCCCGCCTGCTGCGCGTGACCCAGCGACTCCTGCGCTTCCTGCTGAAAGAGTGCAACGATGGGGATCCTGTTGTAACCGAAGATCATCATCGCGTAGTGCGTGTAGCGGACGACGCCCGCAAGTTCGTATTCGAGAATCTTGTTGAGCTGGTCGATGACCTGCTCCCTGTCGATGGCCATGCCTTCCCCTTTCGCTTTCTCCGCCGTGTGCGGTGTCGGTCGACTGCCGCACAGGGGCGTGGAGTTTGGCATGGGTTCGTCGGGAAATAAACCCGTAACCTCCTCGCATTCGGTGTCGCGCGCGTAAGCGTGCTTTATGATTCCGCTAGCGAAGTTCATTCGGGAACACATGCACGAGAAACAGCTCGAGCGCTGGCGGCACGCGCATACATTCGGCCAGGATCTCAGGAGGCCTGGCGAGACGAAGACCCTGATCGTCATCGCCATAACCGGAACGATGATGGTCATCGAGATCATCGCCGGTGTCGTTTACGGGTCCATGGCGCTGCTCGCCGACGGCCTGCACATGGCCTCGCACGCGGCGGCGCTCAGCATCAACGCATTCGCCTACGTCTACGCGCGGCGGCATGCGCACGACGCGCGCTTCAGCTTCGGTACCGGCAAGGTCAACGTGCTCGGAGGATTCACGGGAGCCGTGCTGCTTGCGGGGTTCGCGCTCGCGATGGCCATGGAGAGCGTGGGGCGCTTCATCGCGCCGGTGCCGATCGCCTTCAACCAGGCGATTCTCGTCGCGGTCCTCGGCCTCGTCGTCAACGGTGTCTCGGTGCTGATCCTCGAGCAGAAGAACCCTGCTGACGAGGGCGGCGAGGATGCTCATCGAGCCCACGGTCACGCGCATCACCATGGACACGGCCATGCACATGCTCACCACCATGGCCACGGGCATCATCACCACCATGCCAGGGACCACAACCTGGTGTCGGCCTATCTGCATGTGCTCGCCGATGCGTTGACGTCGCTGCTTGCGATCTTTGCGCTGCTGAGCGCGAAGTACTTCGGATTCGTGTGGATGGATCCGGCCATGGGCATCGTCGGCGCGATTCTCGTCGCACGCTGGTCGATCGGCCTGTTGCGCTCGACCAGCACGATCCTGCTCGACGGCGCGGCGCCCGGGGAGGTGTCCGAGGCCGTGCGCGGCAGCATAGAGGGCGCCGATGACAACCGCATCGCCGATCTGCATGTCTGGGCCGTCGGTCCTGACATCTACTCGGCCATCGTCTCGGTAGTCACGCACGATCCCAAACCGCCCGACTACTACAGGAGCCTGATCCCGGCTGATGCCGGAATCGTCCACGTTTCCGTGGAGGTCAATCGCTGCGAGGATTGACGGACGTCTGGCGCAGTTCCTTCGCGTAGGGACTCTCGACGCGTTGCGATTCGTCATCATCAGCGCCGACGGGCGGTACGGGCACATAGTGCGCCGGTCGTGGTTCGCCTCGCGCAACACGTGCCCGCGCTTCGTCCGGAGTTTCCACTACGGTTCGTGACGCCACCGCTGTCTTGCGGTCGACTCTGACGGGTCCCGGCGAGTCGGGCGCTGGCATCGCGTCTGCGTGGTAATAGGCGATTTTCTGCGTGGCCGGATCGATGTTGCGGGACGGATCGATGTCGCGTTTGTTGGTCGCGCGCGGCGCGACGGTCACGCCATTGACGATCTCGTGGTCGAACCACCACTTCTTGGCCAGGTTGCGCTTGCCGTTGCCGATGAAATCGTCGAGCCACGCGGCGAACGGCACCATGAGCGGCTTCAGCCAGAACGCGTGAATGCCGAGCCAGCTCGCGATGCGCGTGACGATCGGACCGTCGGCGTCGACGACCTTGTTGAGCGGGCAGGTCTTCATGCAGCGCCCGCAAGCCGCGCCGCGCGAATTGGTCAGCCGGTACCGCGTGCAGCGCTCAACGTCGAGTTTCCACATCTCGTAGCCATTGAACATCACGCTGTTGCCCCAGGAGATCGCATCGCAGGGGCACTCGCGCGCGCACTTCAGACAGTTGTTGCAGAAGTACTGGAGCCCGAAATCGATCGGTTTGTCGACGGCAAGCGGCATGTCGGTCGTGAATACGACTGACTTGAAGCGCGGCCCGACAAACGGGTTGAGCACGAGTTCGCCGATTCGGCTGAGTTCGCCGAGGCCGGCCCAAAGTATCAGCGGGATGTGCAGAACGTCGCTGTCGGCGTTCGTCTGCGATCGCGCCGAAAAACCGAGACTCCTGAGGTGTGCGGCCATGACTCCGGCGATCTCCGCGCCGCGCAGGTAGCCGCGCATCGACTGCGTGCCCGAGATCCAGTCGTCGCCGCTTGCGCCTTCCATCGTATCGAAGCCCTGGTCGATGAGCATGACGACCGCATAGCGGTGGTACATCTCGATCGGACGGCCGTCCTCCTTGTGGGAGTACCAGGCGTAGCGAGGCACCTCGCAGATTCCGGTCAGGTCGGAGCCCAGGAAGTAGGACAGCGACTTTAGGGCTGCGGCATTGGCTTCGGGGTCGCGGTATCGGCTGGTATCCGCCTCGGCGACCGGGCCGTCCTGAAACGGTACGAGCGAGCGAATCGTGCTCAGCAGGCTCCGCGAGGTCGGGTGCTTGAAGGAAAAGTTGCCGCGCTCGCGCTGCGCCTTGGCGCCGAGATCGCCCTGCAGCGCCCGTTCGAAGAATGCGGCCCGCTTCGGCACGCGCGGCACTTCATCGTCGATGATCAGGGTGGTCGGGCGGTCGACCCGGCGCACCTGTTCCATCGGGTAGCGGCTCAGGTGGCTCCGCCGCCGGGCGCGGCGGTTGCGTTCCCGGCCCGACTGCGCTCCGTTCACGCCCCACCAGTGGCGCAGGCCTCGCGCGTGCCGTTCAGCGCCGGCGGCAAGCGGGAGATCGTGTTCGAGTTTGTAATCCGTCGTTACGACCGCCAGTGAATGGCCGGCGCCGAGAAACGGACTGATCGTCCCATCGGCCGTGCGCAAGGCGATACCGGCAAGTATCGCAAGGCGTTGCAGGTCGACGCCGCTGTGGCCGGCGAAGTGACATCGCGCGTTGAAGCCCATGTGGCGGATGTGTCCTGCGACGACAACCGCGATCTCGGCCGCGCGCATGTCCCCGACGGTCCGGCGGGCAGGCGCCGTCCAGTCGTACGCAAGGTTGCTTGTCTCGGGGAGCCGGCCGTGCTCTATCAGCAGGACGATCGCGTTGCGATGCCCCGCACAATTGGCGCCATTCAGCCATGCCTGGGCAGGAACGGCACAAATCCCGACATGGGCGGCATCGAGGAAGTAGGCGAGACCCTTGATGTCCGCGGCGCGCCGGTCGAGGTCATCAGGCACGGGTGCCTTTGCCGCAGCCGTGTCGCCGTCGATGCTGCCGGCGAAGATTTCGAGATATTGCCGTGCGACCCTGCTCAGGGTGTCGCCGGCGTCGGTGGCGGGTGCCGCCACGTCCCGCGGCCGCGGCGATTCGACCGCAGCTGCCGCGGCGTCATGGGGAAGGGCCTCGAGCGGGAACAGGCCGAGGTGTACGGGTCGATCTTTCGTTCTTGAGTGCAGAAGCATGGTGGCCTGGCAATGATCCTTGTTCGCTGATCGAGAGTATTACGATGCATGTTAGTGCGGCGCATCCATCTATCCAAGTTCGCGTTGTACGCAGAACGTTTTCACCGGGAGCGCAGGGCACAGGATGAGTGCGGCGGCGGATCGTGGAATAATCGTCCGCATGAACGATTTCTGGATCGCGCCATCGATACTTTCCGCGGACTTTGCCCGGCTTGGCGAGGAAGTCGAAGCCGTGGCCGCGGGCGGCGCGGATCTCATCCATTTCGACGTGATGGACAACCACTACGTGCCGGCACTGACGATCGGCCCGCCCGTGTGCGAGAAGCTGCACGAGCACCTGCGCGCCAGGGACATCGATGCGCCCATCGATGTCCACCTGATGGTCAAGCCGGTTGACAGCATTGTGCCTGAGTTTGCGCGTGCGGGCGCGAGCTACATCAGCTTTCACCCCGAGGCGAGCGACCACGTTGATCGGACGCTGCAGCTCATCAGGGACTCAGGCTGCAAGGCCGGTCTCGTATTCAATCCTGCAACGCCGCTGAGCTGGCTCGATCACCTGACGGACAAGGTCGATCTCGTGTTGCTGATGTCCGTGAATCCCGGCTTTGGAGGTCAGAAATTCATCGAGTCGACGATCGACAAGCTGGCCGCGGCACGTCAGATCATCGCGAGTTCCGGACGGTACATTCGCCTTGAAGTCGACGGCGGCGTCAAGATCGACAATATCGGCCGGATCGCAAACGCGGGCGCGGATACCTTCGTGGCGGGCACGGCGATCTTCGGAACCGACGACTACGCCGCCACGATCGCGGCGATGCGCGGGGAAATCGCGAACGCGACGGCGGGTTCGCCGAACTTCCCGTAGCTTGCGCTCTCCGCCGACGGCACAGGCGCCTGACTGCTCATGGCCGGCGCCCGTGACGATCGTCCTGCCGTTTTCGAACGGCGCTGCGTTGCGCTCTGGCCACCTGCTCACGGAGCTCTCGCCGGGCGCCGCCGTGCGGCTCGCGGCGCAACGCTGCAAGTCGGCGCTGCCGGTCTGCTTGCCCACCTGATTCTGGTATGCTCGCGTCCGCCGCAATGGCGGCACGCCGGGACGGCAGCGGCCGAGCCGAGTCAACGAGATACCAATGGCCTGGATAGTTCACAAATTCGGCGGTACGAGTCTGGCCGATGCCGAGTGCTATCGGCGTGTCGCCCGGATCGTCGGTGCTCCTTGCGACGCCAACGTCGCGGTCGTCGTTTCGGCGATGGGAGGCGTCACGGACCAGCTTCTCGGGCTCATCGGCAAGGCAGTGTCGGACGAGCGCCTGACCGATTCCTTCGATGCGCTGCACGCGCGTTATTCGGCGGTGGCCGGGGAACTGCTGCCCACCGAGAACGCTGCAGCGCTGATCGGGAACTTCGAGCGCGACCTCGACGACATCCGGCATGTGCTCAAGGCCCTGTCGCTCGTGCGCTCGGCGTCGTTTCGCAGCCGTGATCTCGTGTCGGGATTCGGGGAGCTTTGGTCCGCGCGCCTCATGGCCGAGGTCCTCAGGACCAGCCAGAACGAGCGCGACGTCGAATTCGTGAACGCCCGTGACGTGCTCGTCACCGAACGCGGTGAGATGGGGCCCGTCGTCGACTGGGAAGTATCGCGCGCCAGGTGCGGTGAAGTCATTCCTTCGGACTTCGCGGGCATCATCGTCGTCACGGGCTACATCGCGTCGAGCCCGGACGGCTTGCCGACGACGCTCGGCCGCAACGGCAGCGACTACTCGGCGTCGATTTTTGCCGCGCTGCTCGGCGCGAGTGAAATCAATATCTGGACAGACGTCGACGGGGTCATGAGCGGCGATCCGCGCCTTGTGCCTGAAGCTACTGTCATCGACGAGATCTCGTACAGCGAGGCGATGGAACTGGCCTATTTCGGGGCCAGGGTGTTGCATCCGCTGACCATGGCGCCGGCGGTCGCCGACGGGATACCGATCCGGATACGAAATACCTTCAATTCCGGACGCCCGGGGACCACGATCTCGTCCGCATCCACTCTGCGCGACGAGGTCGTCAAGGGCGTAAGCGGCATCGACGGCGTTACGCTCGTAAATCTCGAGGGCGCCGGAATGATCGGGGTTCCGGGTACGGCGGACCGCCTGTTCGGTGCGTTACGCGAGGTCGGTGTGTCCGTCATGCTGATCTCGCAGGGCAGCTCCGAACATTCGATCTGCTTCGCGGTCGCCGAGGACGCGACGGAGACGGTCAGGCGCGTCGTCGAACGCGCGTTCGCCGTCGAACTCGGTCAGGGACTCGTGCAGCGCATCCAGGTGACTCCCGGTTGCGCGATCCTCGCGGTAGTCGGCGACGGCATGGCCGGACTGCCGGGCAGCGCCGGCCGCTTCTTCCGCACGCTGGGCGGCGCGGGCATTAACGTGCGTGCGATCGCGCAGGGCGCCTCCGAACGGAACATTTCCGCAGTGATCGCTTCGAAGGATCTCACGCGCGCGCTGCGGGCCGTGCACAGCAACTTCTACCTGTCGGCGAAGACCGTCTCGATCGGTCTGATCGGGCCGGGCGCGGTGGGTGGCGTTTTGCTCGACCAGCTTGCGGCCGCGGGCGGCAGCCTGCGCGAGCAGTTCGGTCTGGATTTGCGCGTACGCGCGCTCGGCGGTTCCAGGCGCATGTGCCTGGATCAATCGAGGGTCGGCCTCGACGACTGGCGCGCCGCGCTCGACAACGGCGAATCGATGGACATCGAGCGTTTCGTCGAGCACGTGCACGCCGATTATCTGCCCCATGCCGTGCTCATCGACTGCACCGCGAGCCAGGAGATCGCCGATCGCTACAGCGAATGGCTGACGCGCGGAATCCACGTCATCACGCCCAACAAGCGTGCACACAGCGGCCCGATGGCGTATTACACGCAACTCGAGCGACGCGACCGCGATCGGAACACCCATTTTCTTTACGAGGCGACGGTCGGTGCCGGGTTGCCCGTGATCAACACGCTCAAGGATCTCGTCGAGACCGGCGATGACATTCACAGCATCAGCGGGATCTTTTCCGGAACGTTGGCCTATCTCTTCAACGTCTTCGACGGCAGTCGGGCATTCTCCAGGATAGTGCGCGATGCCCGGGCTCGTGGTTATACCGAGCCCGATCCGCGCGACGATCTGTCCGGCATGGATGTCGCTCGCAAGGCCGTGATTCTGGCGCGCGAGTCCGGCCTCGATCTCGAACTGGCCGACATTGAAGTCGAGAGCCTGGTGCCGTCGGTACTTGCGGGCGCTTCCGTGGACGAATTCCTGGACCGGCTGGCGGACTTCGACGCGCCGATGGCCGCGCGAGTTGAGGCGGCGGCAAGCGACGGGCAGGTATTGCGCTATGTCGCCGACGTGAACGTCAGCCAGGCGAAAGCCAGCGTGTGCCTGCAGGGCTTCGATGCCGAGCATCCGTTCGCGAACATCAGTCTGACGGACAACATCGTACGGTTCGAGACGCGCCGCTACAGCGAGAATCCTCTGATCGTGCGCGGCCCCGGTGCAGGCCCGGACGTCACGGCCGCGGGAATCTTCGCGGACTTGCTGCGGCTTTGCAGCATGCTGAGCGGCAGCAACGACTGAAAGTACCAGGGCAATGCGCTACCGAAGCACGCGAAGCGGCCGCGAAACCGACCTTCTCACGGCCGTCATGCGCGGACTCGCCGACGATGGAGGGCTCTTCGTGCCGGTCGATTTGCCGCATTTCGATCCCGGGTCGATCGCGGGCGATACGCTGGCGGAGATTGCGGCCGAACTCCTGCAGCCATTTTTCTCCGGTTCGCCGCTCGAATCCGATCTTCGCGCCATATGCGACGATGCGCTCGACTTCGCCGTACCGCTGCAGCGTCTTCGGGGCGCCCCGGATCCACTTGCCGTACTTGAACTCTTCCACGGCCCGACAGCCGCCTTCAAGGATATCGGCGCGCGTTTTCTCGCGGCCGTCATGGAACGCGCGTTGCCGTTGCCTGGCGACGATGATCGGCCGGTCACCATACTCGTGGCGACATCCGGCGATACCGGCGGCGCCGTGGCAGCGGCCTTTCACGGTCGCTCCCGGCTGCGCGTCGGCGTGCTGTTCCCGAAAGGGCAGGTGTCGGCACGTCAGCAGCATCAACTGACCTGCTGGGGGGGCAATGTCCGCTCGTTCGAGGTCGCGGGCAGTTTCGACGACTGTCAGGCCGTCGCCAAGGCGGCACTGATGGACCCGGCCCTGAGCCGCAGGTACCGGTTCAGTTCCGCCAACAGTATCAACCTTGGCCGCCTCCTGCCGCAGGTCGCCTACCATGCCGCGAGCAGCCTGTGGCACTGGCGCGAAGCGGGCACGGCGGCCGGGCACATCGTTCCGACCGGCAATCTCGGCAACGGGCTGGCCTGCGTCTGGGCTCGCGCGATGGGCATGCCGATCCGCGAGATCGTGTTCGCCGTCAACAGCAACCTCACGATCCCGGAGTATCTTTCGACCGGGAAGTGGGGGCCGCGTCCGAGCGTACGAACACTGGCCTCGGCCATGGATGTCGGCGATCCGAGCAACATGGAGCGCCTGTTCGACATGCTGCCCGATTTCGCGGAATTGCGTGCCACCGTGCAGGCCTATCCGGTTGACGATGACGCGATTCGTGCACAGATCAGGCAGGACGACGAGCGCTTCGGTCAGGTCTGGTGTCCGCATACGGCAACGGGGTTCCGGGTTTACGATCAGCTTGCCGAAGCCCAGCGCGCCGACCGGCCCTGGATCGTCTGCGCGACCGCGCACCCGGCCAAATTCGAGTCGATCACGGAATCTGTGACGGGTCACTCCGTGCCGGTGCCCGATTCGTTGCAGGCGTTGCTTGCCCGGCCCAGCGAGCACATCTCGATACGAGCCGACATCGATGCCCTGGGGGTGGAACTCGATCGATGGAATGCCGAGTTTGCGTAGAAATGAAAATTGTAATTCCTTTTATTGCAATAATTAATATCAGATATATAAGGTGATTTCTTCCACGTGGATGGGCTTGGTGGCAGGCCTTGCTGCGCTCATGGCGCTGGGTGCCGGCGTCGTGTTGCTGCGTCGCAAGCGCGCGCTCACGGTCACTAAACTGCTCGACATCGTGGCCATCGAGAGGCTGCAGGATGTGGTGATTCCAAATGGTCTGGATGGGGATATTCAGCTTGAGTACGTATTGCTGACCGTCAAGGGAATCTTGGTCATCGACGTCAAGAGATTCGCCGGCGTGGTTTTCGCCGGTGAGCAGATTGACGAGTGGACTGTCGCAGGCAAGCAGCGGCGTTTCAAATTCCGCAATCCCCTCGGGGCTCTGCGTGACCGGGTGACTGCGGTCAGCCAGGTCGTCCCCGGGGCGCCGGTGTCCGGACATGTTCTATTCGCGGCGGCGCAGTTCGGCAAGGATCGACCCGCGGAGGTCTTGTTACCCGATGAACTCGTGAAACGCTATGCAAAGCATGAACTGCGCGACACGGAGCGCCTGACCGAAGCCTACTGGCCGCACTGGGAACGCGTGTGCGCAGTCGCAACGCAGGCCGAAAGCCCGTCCGGGGGGCGGATCTGAGTCGCATCCGAGCCGGTCCTCGAATCCGGCGGGCTCGGGAGTTTCAGGCACCGCTGGCGAGCGGCGGCAGGCCGAACAGCCGTTCGGAATTCGATGTTGCGGCTTCGGCGACAATTTCGGGAGGCTGCCCCATTTCGGCTGCAACACGGGCAAGTACATGTGCGAGATGGCAAGGCTCGTTGCGCGGCGTTTTCGGACGGGGCTTCAGATCGCGCGGCAGCAGGTAGGGCGCATCGGTCTCCAGCAGAAGACGATCGAGCGGAATGTCGGGCAAGGCGGTACGCAATGCACCGCCGCGGCGCTCGTCACACACCCAGCCCGTCACGCCGACGTAAAGGTCGAGGTCGAGACAGTCGCGCAGCTCGTCAGGGCCGCCCGTAAAGCAATGAGCGACGCCGCCGCAGAGCCGGTCGCGAACCTGCCTCAGCATCGCGATGAACATCGTGTGGGCGTCGCGCTGGTGCAGGAACACGGGCAGGCCGGTCTCGGCTGCCAATTCGAGTTGTGCCGCGAAAGCGCGTTCCTGCACATCTCGCGGGGAGAAGTCGCGAAAGAAGTCGAGCCCGCATTCGCCGACCGCGACGGCGCGCGGATCGTCCAGCAACGATCTGAGCGCATCGATGCTGTGTTGGTCAAATTCGCTCGCGTGGTGCGGGTGAATGCCTGCTGTCGCGTAGAGCCGGCCCGGTACCGGTTCGGGCAGCGACAACGCCTGCACGCTCGCCGTCACGGATGTTCCGGTCACGATCATCCTGGTGATGCCGGCGGTGGCCGCGCGTTGCATGACTGCGCCGCGGTCGTGGTCGAAGCTGTTGTGGGTCAAATTGACGCCGATGTCGATGAGGTCCGGCACAACGTCAGCAACACCCGCAACGCCCCGGACCATGACCTTCGGTCAGGACCCGTCCGTCGCCTGACGCGATCGAAACGGTGAGGCTGCGGCCGTCCTCGAGCCGCAATCTGAGTTCGCGTCCGGCCATTTCGGGCGCTTCGGGGATCCCTGCGATGTCGAGCGAGCCTTCGATGCGGTGCAGGCCGGGCACCGGCAGGCCGCCAGGCGCCATGCCCTGGTAGCGGCTGATGCGATAGCGAATCTGGGGGAACACGCGGCCCCGCCATTGCAATTCTCCGACGCCGTCAAACTTCTCGACGAGTTTCAAATGCGCCTGGTCGACGGGGTGAAAGGCCATGCGTCGCCTCAGCAAAAGGATGCGTCCGATTCGGAACGCGGATGATACCTGCAGGGTCCAAAGATTTATGTAGATTGAGGGAATTGCGTTCAAGGTTGACGCGTTGAAACGTGATGGAGACTGCGATGAGAGTAGGAGTACCCAGGGAGATCAAGGACAACGAGAATCGCGTCGCGATGACGCCCGACGGCGCACGGACGCTCGTCGAAGCGGGTCATGAGGTTTCTGTCGAACTTGACGCCGGTTCCGGTTCGGGATTTTCGGATGCGGACTATCTGGCCGCGGGCGCCACGGTTGGGGACGTTGCCGCCGCCTGGGGCACGGATCTGGTGATCAAGGTCAAGGAACCGGAGCCGGCCGAGTACCGTTACCTCGGCGGCCAGATCGTCTTTACCTATTTTCATCTGGCGGGCGTCGATCCCGGACTCACCGAGGCGCTGCTCGCAAGCCGCACGATGGCGGTGGCTTACGAGACTGTCGAAGACGAACAGGGACGGCTGCCGTTGCTCGCACCGATGAGCGCCGTAGCCGGCAGCATGGCGCCGCTCGTGGGCGCCTGGTATCTGGCAAGGTTCAACGGTGGCCGTGGCACGCTGCCGGCCGAGATACTTGGCCAGGGGCACGGCGAGGTCGCGATCGTCGGCGACGGCGTCGTGGGCCGCCACGCGGCGAGGGTCGCAGGCGCGATGGGTGCGCGCGTCGCGGTATTCGGTCAACAGGCCGAGCGCGCGGCGGAAGTCGAAAGCATCGCCCCCGGCATCGAGTATTTGGTGTCGGACAACGCGCAACTGGAGAAACGCCTGGTGCGCGCCGACATGCTGATCGGCGCCACGCTCGTCAAGGGCGCTCGTGCGCAGCATGTCGTTTCCGAAGCGATGGTCGAACGGATGCCCGCTGGAGCCGTGATCGTCGACGTCAGCATCGATCAGGGTGGATGCGTCGAGACGTCGCGGCCCACATCGCATGCGGATCCGGTATTCACCAAACACGGAGTGACACATTACTGCGTCACGAACATGCCGGGGGCGTATCCGCGTTCCTCGACCCTGAGCCTGACGAAGTCGACGCTGCCTTACGTGGTGCGCATCGCCAACGGCGGGCGCGCGGCAATATTCTGCGACCCCCTGTTCGCCAGGGGCGTCAATACCTGCGAGGGCGTGGTGACGTACCGGCCGGTTGCCGAAGCGCTGGGCCTGCTGGAGAACTTTCGCGGCGTCGCGTAACGTCGAGGCTGTTTCGTGCCTCCATCGGCTGGTCCGAAAGACGCAGCCGGCGCATCCTGGCCGAAGCCGGAAACTTGAGCCGCTCAGGCTTCGGCTCTGCCGCCCTCCGTCACAAGCTGGCGCAACACATAATGCAGAATGCCGCCATGGACGAAGTACTCCTGCTCCTTTGGCGTGTCGATGCGGACTCGCGCGCTGAAGCGAACCTGGCTGCCGTCGGCCCGCGTCGCGGTCACCTCGACTTCGCTTGCACGCGCGACGCCGAGTCCCTCTATATCGAAGCGCTCGGTGCCGGTCAGGCCAAGCGTGGCGGCATCCTCGCCGTCCTGAAACTGCAGCGGGACGCCGCCCATGCCGATCAGGTTCGAACGGTGAATGCGTTCGTAGCTCACGGCAATCACGGCCCTGACTCCGAGGAGTGCGGTGCCCTTGGCAGCCCAGTCGCGCGATGATCCGGCGCCGTATTCCCGGCCGGCGAGGATGACGAGCGGCACGCCTTCGCGCGCATAGCGCATGGCGGCCGTATAGATGGATGTTTGCTCGCCGCTCGGCTGGTGCACGGTCCAGCCGCCTTCGGTGCCCGGTGCGAGCTGGTTGCGCAACCTGATGTTTGCGAACGTGCCGCGCACCATGACTTCGTGGTTGCCGCGCCTTGAGCCGTAGGAATTGAAGTCCCGGAGTTCGACGCCGAGTTCGCGGAGATATTCGCCGGCAGGACTGGCGCGAGCGATGCTGCCGGCCGGCGAGATATGGTCGGTCGTGACCATGTCTCCGAGCGACGCGAGCACGCGTGCGCCGTGAATGTCCTCAGGCGTGGTGGTGTCGAGCGTCATGCCCTCGAAGTAGGGCGGGTGCTTGACGTAGGTTGAATCCTCCTGCCAGGCATAGGTTTGGCCGTCGGGCGTCGGAAGACTCTTCCAGTTGTCGTCGCCGTCGAACACGCTCGCATAATTCGACCTGAATATGCTCGAGTCGACATTGTCGGAGATCAGATCGTGAATCTCGCGCGAAGTCGGCCATATTTCGCGCAGGTACACGGGTCGTCCGTCGGCGCCCTTGCCGAGAGGGTCCCTGTAGAGATCGGCCTTGATATTGCCGGCCAGCGCATAGGCAACGACGAGCGGCGGCGACGCCAGGAAGTTCATTTTCACGAGCGGGTGGATGCGGCCTTCGAAATTCCGGTTGCCCGACAGCACCGAGCAGGCAAGGATGTCGGCGGACCTGGCGGCGACTGCAATCTCGTCGGGCAAGGGCCCGGAGTTGCCTATGCAGGTCGTGCAGCCGTAGCCGACAGTGTCGAAACCGAGCGCGGCGAGATCGTCCAGAAGGCCGCACCTGGCGAGGTAATCGGTAACGACCCTGGAACCCGGCGCCAGGCTTGTCTTGACCCACGGCCTGGAACTGAGGCCCCTGAGGACGGCGTTGCGGGCGAGCAGGCCCGCCCCGACCATGACAGCAGGGTTCGATGTGTTCGTGCAGCTCGTGATTGCAGCGATGACCACGGCGCCGTCTTCGAGCCTGAATTTGTCCCTGGCACGCTCGACTGGAACGCTTGTGGACTTGCGGCCCAGGAGCTGTTGCGCCGTGGCTGCAGCCGCACTCAGCGCGATGCGTTGCTGGGGCCTGTGAGGTCCGGAAATGCACGGTTCCACGCTGCCCAGATCCAGCGACAGCGTATCCGTGTAGCGCGCTCTCGCACCGCGCCAGAGCCCCTGGGCCTTGGCATAGATTTCGACGAGTTTGATAAGCGCGCGCGGCCGGCCGGACAATTCGAGATAGCGCAGCGTTTCGGTGTCGATCGGAAACACCGCGCAGGTGCTGCCGAACTCCGGCGACATGTTGCCGAGCGTCGCCCTGTCGGCAAGCGGCAGTTGGTGGAGACTGTCGCCGAAGAATTCCACAAACTTGCCGACGACGCCCTTCGCGCGGAGCATTTCCGTGACAGTCAGTACAAGGTCGGTGGCCGTCGCCCCTTCGGCGAGACGCCCGGTGAGCTCGAAACCGATGACCTGCGGAATGAGCATCGTGATCGGCTGGCCGAGCATGGCGGCTTCAGCTTCGATGCCGCCGACGCCCCAGCCCAGGACTCCGAGCCCGTTGATCATCGTCGTGTGCGAATCTGTGCCGACGAGCGTGTCGGGGTAGGCCAGGCGACGGCCCGACTGCTCGACATCGAAGACGACGCGGCTCAGGCACTCGAGGTTGACCTGGTGGACGATGCCCGTGTTGGGCGGCACGACGCGGAAGTTCTCGAAGGCACGCTGGCCCCAGCGCAAAAACGCGTAGCGCTCCCGGTTGCGCTGAAATTCGATGGCGTTGTTCGCCGCGAGCGCTCCGGCGCTGCCGAACTCGTCGACCTGTACCGAGTGATCGATGACGAGTTCGGCTGGCGACAGCGGGTTGATCACCGATGGATCTCCGCCGAGCGTCACGACCGCATCGCGCATTGCGGCGAGATCGACGACGGCCGGCACGCCCGTGAAATCCTGCAGGATGACGCGGGCCGGGGTGAACGCGATTTCCTGACTCGGTTCGGCTGCCGGGTCCCAGTTGGCCAACGCCTCGATGTCGTCAGCCGTGACGTTTTCTCCGTCTTCGTGACGCAGCAGGTTTTCGAGCAGGATTTTCAGCGTATACGGCAGATCGCGCACGCTGTCGCCGACTGCGTCCAGGCTGTAGATCTCGTAGTCCGTTTCGCCCACGCGCAGGGATTGGCGGGCGCCAAAACTGTCCGACATGAAGGGAACCTCAAGGGTCGCGATGGAAGGTGCGCGATTATAGCAAGGCGCCGACCGGCCGGAGCTGCGGGGGACAGCGGCTGTCCGAGGCGCGAAACTGGCCTCGCAGGCGGTGCGATCGCAGTTGTCGAGCAGGCGCCGGCGCCGCAGGAAGTCGTGACAGCGAAATTTCGATATCGCAGTACCTTCGGTCGAGCGATCGAGGAGAGTATCGAACCATGATTGATGAGATCGATCGGTCGAAAAGGCGGATTAGAGCGGGTTTGCAGCCGCGACTTCCTGCAGCGCAGGCTCCCGGACAAGACGTTGCGTGGTCGAGATCGTGGCGCCACCGAGGCAGCGATCCTCCGAGTAGAACACGATGTATTGACCCGGAGTGATCGCGCGTACCGGTTCGTCGAAGTCGACGTCGACCCGGCCGTCGCCGGCGTCCTTCACCGTACAGGCCTGGTCGGTTTGCCGGTAGCGCGTTTTCGCCGAGCAGCGCAGTGCACCGCCGGATCGCAGCACCGACGGCGCCGAATTGATCCAGTGCACCTGCGCTGTGCCCACGTGATCGTGCGCGAGGCGTCGGTGATCGTGATCCTGGACCACGACGAGTTCGTTGCGCTCGTGCCGCTTTTCGGCCACGTACCACGGCTTCTCGCCACGGCCCCTGACCCCGCCGATACCAAGTCCCTGCCGTTGGCCGAGCGTATAAAAGGCGAGTCCGGCGTGTTCGCCGAGCAGCTCGCCGTCGAGCGTCCTGATGGGGCCCGGCGACGTGGGCAGGTAGCGCTTGAGAAACTCGGCGAAGGGGCGCTCGCCGATGAAGCAGATTCCGGTGCTGTCCTTCTTGTCCGCGACGGGCAATCCCGCTGTGCGGGCAAGTTCGCGAACCTCGTTCTTGACAAGATCGCCGAGAGGAAACAGGACATCGTCAAGGTCGACGCCGTCTACGGCGTGCAGGAAGTAGCTCTGATCCTTGTTGGTATCGCGCGCCTTGAGAAGGTGCGTCTCGCGGCCGGTGCGGCTGAGCCGCGCATAGTGGCCGGTCGCGAGCAGCTCGCCTCCGAGGCGCCGCGCCCAGGACCGAAGCAGGCCGAACTTGATCTCGCGGTTGCACAGCACATCGGGATTCGGCGTCAACCCGCGTTCGAGTTCTGAGAGAAATCGCGCAAAGACCCGTTCGGAATACTCCCGCGTGAAATTGACGCGGTGCAGCGGGACACCGAGTTTGCGGCAGATTCGCCGCGCGTCCTGGTAATCCTGGGCCGCGTTGCAGTAGCCGTCGTCCTCCCAGTTCGTCATGTGCACGCACTGCACATCGTGGCCCCGGTCGCTGAGCAGCAGCGCGGCAACGGCCGAGTCGACCCCGCCTGAGAGCGCGACGATGACTGAAGGCCTGTTGCTCATGACCCTGAAATTATAGGAAACCTCGTTGCGCTGGCCCCAGCCCGCGTGCCGGTGGGAACGAACCGCCTCGACGAGCTGCACGCCGGAGCGTCGCGTGATTCAGACTCGATTGGCGAGATCTCTTGCGAGGCCCGTATAGTCGGACGGCGTCAGCGCCTTGAGCCGTTCACGAGTCTCGGCCGGCAAGTCGACCGCATCGATGAAATCGTGCAGTACTTCGCGGGTCATGCGCCGTCCACGCGTCAAATGCTTGAGCTGTTCATAGGCGTCGGTCACGCCATGGCGGCGCATGACGGTCTGGACCGCCTCGGCCAGCACTTCCCAGGCCGGATCGAGATCCCTGGCGATGGCTGTCCTGTCGACATCGAGCTTGCCGACGCCGCGCCGGCACGACTCGACTGCGAGCAGACTGTGGCCAAGGCCGACTCCCAGGTTCCTGAGCGTCGTGGAGTCCGTCAGATCCCGTTGCCAGCGGGAAATCGGCAGCTTTTCCGCCAGGAAGCCGAGCACGGCGTTGGCCAGCCCCGCGTTGGCTTCGGCATTCTCAAGATCAATGGGATTGACCTTGTGCGGCATCGTGGACGAGCCTGTTTCGTGTTCGAGCGCCCGCTGCCGGAAGTAGTCGAGACTGACGTAGCCCCAGAGGTCGCGGCAAAGATCGATCGCAATCGTGTTCAGGCGCATCAGGCACTGGCAGTACTCGGCAATCCAGTCGTGAGGCTCAATCTGCGTTGTGTAGCGCGTTTGCTGAAGCTCAAGAGAAGCGAGGAATCGCTCACTCACGTCCTGCCAGTCCGCCTCGGGATAGGCTGCCAGGTGGGCGTTGATATTGCCGACGGCGCCGTTGAACTTGCCGAAGACGGGCGTATCGACAAATCGCGCGCGTTGCTGGTTGAGCCTGGCTGCGAAATTGGCGACTTCCTTGCCCAGAGTCGTCGGGGAAGCCGCCTGACCGTGGGTTCGAGCGAGCATCGGCACATCGGCGCACTGGTGGGCAAGGGTTCTCAAGTCCGAGATCAGGGCTTCGATCGCCGGCACGATCACGTTCATCCGCGTGTCTCGCAGCATGAGCGCGTAGGCGACGTTGTTGATGTCCTCGGAGGTACATGCGAAGTGAATGAAGGCCGGGACGTTGTGCTTGATGGCCGAGTGGTCGCCGAGCTTCTCCCGCAGAAAGTACTCGACAGCCTTGACGTCATGGTTGGTCGTCGCCTCGAGCGCCTTGACCCGGCTTGCATCGTCCCGGCTGAACCCGTCGACAAGCGCGTTCAAGGCCTCATTGACTGCGGGCTCGAACGGTTCAAGTTCAACGATGCTTGCTTCTGCGGCCAGGTGCTGCAGCCAGCGAACCTCGACGGTTGTCCGGTAGCGGATCAGGGCGTATTCGGACAGATAATCGCGAAGTGGATCGGCCTTGGCCGCGTACCGTCCGTCGAGCGGGGAGAGGGCGGTCAGAGTCGTCGGGTCCACGGCGCTGCGCGGCCTATACAAGCGATAGCGGAGTGCGCATCATACACGCTCGATCAGTTCAGGAGCAGCGGATGGCCAGCGAGCACCGCATCGAGCGCGACAGCATGGGGGAACTGGAAGTGCCCGCCGACGCCTTGTGGGGCGCGCAGACGCAAAGGGCCATAAATAACTTCAGGATCAGTGGTCTGGCGATGCCGCGAAGCTTCATCCGTGCGCTCGGGTTGATCAAGTGGTCGGCTGCAGGGACCAACCGGGAACTTGGCCTGTTGCCGGATGAAATCGCCGGGGCGATCCGGACGGCAGCGCTCGAAGTGGCCGACGGCCGACACCACGAGCATTTTCCCGTCGACGTGTTTCAAACCGGTTCCGGCACGAGCTCCAACATGAACGCCAACGAGGTGATCGCCCGTCTGGCTTCCCGCTCGCTCCGACGCACTGTTCATCCGAACGATCACGTCAACATGTCCCAGAGCAGCAACGACGTGATTCCGACGGCGATCCACCTGAGCGCCGCGCTCGAACTCACCGAGCACCTGCTGCCGGCGCTCAAGCACCTTGGCGACATCATCGAGTCGAAAGCCGAGGCGTTGCGCGAGGTCGTCAAGACGGGCCGTACGCACCTCATGGACGCGATGCCTGTAAGGTTCGATCAGGAACTCGGCGGCTGGGCCAGCCAGATTCGCGCCGATTACCATCGAATCGCGAGCGTGCTGCCAAGACTTTCCGCGATTGCGCAAGGCGGCACGGCAGTCGGTACCGGGATCAACGCGCATCCGGAATTCGGCGTAAGGTTCTCGGCGGAGCTTGCATCGCGCACGGGGATCGCCTTTCGGCCGGCAGACAGCTACTTCGAAGCGCTCGCCAGCCAGGACACGGCCGTGGAACTGTCCGGACAACTGAAGACGACCGCCGTGAGCCTCATGAAGATCGCCAACGATCTGCGCTGGATGAACAGCGGTCCTCTGGCCGGTCTCGGCGAGATTGCGCTGCCGGCACTGCAACCGGGTAGCAGCATCATGCCGGGCAAGGTCAATCCCGTGATACCCGAAGCGTGCGCCATGGTGGCCGCCCAGGTGATCGGCAACGACGCGGCGATCACGGTCGCGGGCCAGTCGGGCAACTTTCAGTTGAACGTGATGCTGCCGCTCGTCGCGCACAAGCTGCTGCAGAGCATCGAACTGCTCGCCAACGCGTCCCGCTCGCTCGCCGACACGGCGATCGAGGGGTTCACGGTCAATGAGGGCCGGCTGACGCATGCGCTCGAGCGCAATCCGATCCTCGTGACCGCGCTCAACCCGATTATCGGTTACGAGAAGGGCGCTGCCATCGCGAAGCAGGCGTACGCGGAAGGCCGGTCCATCCGGGAGGTTGCGGCCGAGGAAACGGATCTCGACGACGAGCAGCTCGACAGGCTGCTCGATCCGGCCGGGCTGACGCGGGGCGGCATCAGGGAATGACGGCGCCTGCGAAGCGGCGAATCATGGTGTTGCGCGCATTGCCCGTTCTCACGCGGAGCGGCATCGAGGAATGACGGCGTCCACGTGCGCGCCCTGATCGAACAGCGTCTGGCCGGCCGGCAGCCGCTCGATACCTCGCGTGAACGAATGCTCGCCAATGTCGTCGGCGAGGTTTCCGCCGAACTGCTTGCGCTCATGGATCAAACGACCCGGCAGGCTGCCGTGCTGCTCGGCCTGATCGAGCGGCGCGAGGGTCTGCAGGTTCTGTTTACCGAACGCGCGACGCATCTGACTCACCATCCCGGCCAGATCAGTTTTCCCGGAGGACGTATCGCGGGCTCCGGCGAAAGCCCCGTGGATGCGGCATTGCGCGAAGCCTGGGAAGAGGTTCGCCTCGATCCGCGCGATGTTGCGGTGGCGGGGTGCCTCGATCTGCACGCGACGGGTACGGGCTTCAGTGTGACGCCTGTGGTCGGGTTCATTCCGGGCGACTTCCAGCCGCAGGCTGATCCGTCCGAAGTCAGCGAAACATTCGAGGTGCCGCTGGTCCACGTGCTCGACGGCGCGAATTTCGAGGTCAGCTACAGACAACGGTTCGGCAGCCGCTTCAAGGTCTATGAACTCAACTACGGCAGGCACCGGATCTGGGGCGCGACCGCCTCGATGCTGGTGACCTTCAGGGAAACGATTTGTGAAGATGAATCAATTGGATAAGCACACAATGGAGAGATTGCTCGGGATCATGGCGGCGCTACGGAACCCCGACAGCGGTTGTCCCTGGGATCTCGAGCAGACATTCCAGACCATCGCGCCGTACACGATCGAGGAGGCCTACGAGGTTGCCGATGCGATCGAACGCAAGGCGTTGGACGAATTGCGCGACGAGCTTGGCGACCTGTTGCTGCAGGTCGTCTACCATGCCCGACTGGCCGCAGAGGCCGGCGCCTTCGATTTTGCCGATGTTGTTGACGGGATCTGCGACAAGATGATGCGCCGCCACCCGCATGTGTTTGCTGACGAAACGGTGGGGGGAAGCCGCGAGCAGACCGAAGCGTGGGAGACGCTCAAGCGGCAGGAGAAGGGTGCGGGGAGCGGCAATGACCGTGTACTCGACGGAGTCCCTGTCGGCCTGCCGGGGCTGACGCGTGCGGTCAAGCTCACTCGCCGAGCGGCCCGGGTCGGATTCGACTGGCCTTCGCTCGCGGGCGTCCGGGCCAAGGTCGGGGAAGAACTAAGCGAACTCGATGACGCTGTCGCGGACGGTGACGGGGAAGCCAGCGCGCGGGAGATGGGCGACCTGTTGCTCGCGGTCGCCAACCTCTGCCGGCACCTCGAACTCGATCCCGAGAGCTGTCTGCGGCAGGCCAATCTGCGGTTCGAAGGCCGTTTCGCTCACGTGGAGAATCGCGTGCGTGAAGCGGGCGGCGACTGGGAGGCGTTCAATCTCGATACGCTCGACAGGTTCTGGGTGGCCGCGAAGCGCGGAGAAAGGCCGTCCGGCGGAGAATAGCGCAACAGGTCGGCAAGGTTCCCGCTGCGTAGCCGTAGCGCCGAACAGGGACCGCCACGAAGGCTTTCTTCGAGCGAACGCGCCTGCGGAGCGAGGATGCCGTGCCGTATGTGCCGCTATGCCAGCCAGCGCAGCCAGATGTAGAGCAGGGCCACGACGCTCATGACGACGATGCCGAGCAGGCTCCACAGCCTGAGCACTTGCGTGGGCCTGTGCTCGTCCGGCACCTCCGGGCTGAACATCGCCCGGTGGTTGAGCACGGCGTATAGCGGAGCGAGCAGAAACGTCAGGGCGCCTGCAAAGTCGATGAAGGCCGTGAACGAGCGCATGAACGCGCCGATAACGGCGACCGCGGACACCACGATGATAACCACGGAGATCTCGTAACGCCGCTCGATCCTGACCGGTATGGCGATATCGGCAAGCGTCGCGAGATTGCGCGCGAAGCCGTCGAGCACGGTCAGCAGCGTCGAGTACATGACGAGCAGCGCCATCAGTCCGATCAGCGGAAACGACCAGCTGCCGATGATGCCGGAGAAAAGCCCGATAACCTGCGCCGCGAACGCTCCGCTGGCCGCGGGGACCTCGATTCCCGAACCATACAGCACGCCGGCGCCCATGATCAGGAAGCAGAGCGCGAGTACGAGGCTCACCGTGTAGCCGAGGTTGAAGTCGAAGCGCGACTCCGCCGGTTCGAACCGCCGGCCGAGTTGTTCCGACTTGGCCGTGGTCCAGAGCGATTGCAGCACCGAGCCGTCCATGGGGGTCAGCAGCCAGCCGGCGAGCTGGACGACGTACATGATCAGCACGGCGTTGAGAACCGGCAGTGCAAAATTGACGGTGTTCCACTCAGTCTGCGCCACAAGTACGACCGTCGTGACGACGATAAGAAGTGTGAACGCGGGCACGACGAACTTGGTGAGACCCTCGAGCGCACGATACTTGCCGCTGAACAGCAGCAGTCCCGTCACACCAAGCAGCACGGCCGCGATGCTGAAGTCCGAAGCGCTGAAGCCGAGCACGGATTGCGCCAGGCCGTTGACGACCAGCACGATGGCCGCAGACACGAACGCCATCGTCAACAGGATGATGGCCGCGTAGATCACGGTGACCCATGCGCCGATCGAGGCGTAGCTGTGGATCAGCGTTCTTCCGGTCGCTGCGGCGTAGTCGCCGCCGAAGCGGATGCCGGGGTACTTGATCAATGCGATCACGACGATGATCGGGATCATCGCGAAGCCGTAGTCCCCGCCCGCGCGCGTCGACTGCACGAGATGCGAGACACCGACAGCGGCCGCCGCATACAGCAAACCGGGGCCTATACGCTGTCCGATGGTTCGTATGTTCATGCGCCGCACGAGCCCGGGCCAGTAAGGCGACCGGCAAAATAATCTAAATTAATTAATCTATATAACTAGCTGAAATATTTTCATTCTTTATGAGCGATACGCTCGAAGAACGGCTTGACGAGATCGAGGGGCATCGGGAACACGATCGTCTGGGTATTCCTTTCGCTTGAAATTTCGGTGAGCGTTTGCAGATAACGCAACTGCAGGGCCTGCGGTTGAGCGGACAGCACTTCGGCCGCCTCCGCCAGACGCTGCGATGCCTGGAACTCGCCTTCGGCATGAATGACCTTCGCTCGTCTTGCACGCTCGGCTTCCGCCTGCGCTGCGATCGCCCGGATCATGCTCTCGTCGAGATCGACATGCTTGATTTCGACGTTCGTGACCTTGATGCCCCAGGTCTCCGTCGCCTGGTCGAGAATCGACTGAACGTCGGCGTTGAGCTTTTCGCGTTCGGCAAGCATGTCGTCGAGTTCGTGCTGGCCGAGCACGGAGCGCAGCGTCGTCTGGGCAAGCTGACTCGTGGCCTCGACGCGGTTCTCGACCTGGATGATCGACTTTTCCGGATCCATGACACGGAAGTAGATTACCGCGCTGACCTTGACCGACACGTTATCGCGCGAGATTACGTCCTGTTGCGGCACATCCATGACGATCGTTCTCAGGTCGACGCGGACCATGCGCTGAATTCCGGGAATCACGATGATGATGCCCGGTCCCTTGACCTTCCAGAAGCGGCCAAGCAGAAAGATCACCGCACGCTCGTACTCGTTGAGAATCTTGATCGCGCTGAATACGAACAGCGCGACAATGACGATTGCAAACAGGGGCAGTTCAATTCCGAACATTGCGGTTCCTCAAATGAAGGATTTCAGTTCTGATCGGCGGGTTCCACGTGCAGCAGCAGGCCGTCGATCCGGGTGACCCGCAGCGTCTGACCCTTCGTGACGGGCTCCGATGTCCGTGCCTGCCAGCGCTCGCCATGCACCCAGACACGCCCGTCCATCTCGAAGTCCTCGAGCGCCGAAGCGATCATGAGCGTCATTTCCTCGGCGCCGCTGACGACCGGTTGTACGCGCGATTTCATCGCGAACCAGATGATACCGAGCAGGACGGCGCCTCCCGTTGTCGCGATCGCCGCGATCAGCGACGTCGAGACAGCGAACCCCGGAACGTCGGTGTCGATGAGGATGACCGATCCGATCACGAAAGCCACGATGCCTCCAATACCCAGCGCGCCGAAGCTCGGCACAAGGAACTCCGCAATCATGAGAATCAGACCGAGCAGCATCAGCGCGAGCCCGGCGTAGTTTACCGGCAGAATCTGAAAGGCGAACAGCGCCAGAAGCAGCGAAATGGCGCCGACGACGCCGGGGATGATCGCGCCCGGGTTGTAGCCCTCGAACAGGAGTCCGTAGAGACCAAGAAGCATGAGTCCATAGGCGACGGTGGGATTCGTGATCACGGCGAGAAACTGCGTGCGCCAGTCGGGCTCGAAAAGGTCCGTTAGCAGGCCCTCCGTCTCGAGCACCAGATCCTCGCCGTCGACGTTGACGGTCAGGCCGTCGATCTGCGACAGCAGATCCGCCAGGTCCTCGGCGACCACGTCAATGACGTTGTTTTCCAGTGCCGCCTGCGCACTGATGCTCTCGCCGGAGCGGACCGCACGTTCGGCCCATTCGGCGTTACGGCCGCGTTGTTCTGCGAGGCTCAGGATATAGGCGACCGCGTCGTTGACGGCCTTGCGTTCGGTCGCCGTTGCGGGCTGCGGGAAGGATTCGGTAGCCGGGGCGGCTTCTACCTCGTCGGCATCGTCCGCTGGATCGTCGCCGATGGCGGCAGCATCGTCGTCTTGCGCCTCGTCGTCTTGCGCCTCGTCGTCCTGCGCTGCTTCGTCGCCTTGCTCGATAGCCTCAGCATCCTCGGCTTCATCGGCGGCCTCGGGCGTTTCGGGCAGCGGTATCGGTGAACTTCCGCCGATGGCCACGGGCGTCGCCGCTCCGGTGTTGGTTGCGGGCGCCATCGCCGCGATGTGGCTTGCGTACAGAATGTAGGTGCCGGCGCTTGCGGCACGCGCACCCTGGGGGTAGACGTAGGTCGCGACCGGTACGGACGATCCGAGTATCGCCTGGATGATGTCGCGCATGGCCGTGTCGAGCCCGCCGGGCGTATCCAGTTCGATGACGACGAGTTCGGAGCCCCGTTCTTCAGCGTGCTCGATACCCTTGACGATGTAGTCGCTCGTTGCCGGACCGATCGCGTCCTGAACGGTGAGCAAGGTGACCTCGCGGCCCGGGTCGGGAGCATCCTC
Organism: Candidatus Rariloculus versatilis; assembly: GCA_028278665.1. GTDB lineage: Bacteria > Pseudomonadota > Gammaproteobacteria > Steroidobacterales > Rariloculaceae > Rariloculus > Rariloculus versatilis. Next base: position 33,559 of record JAQAJI010000011.1, on the reverse strand, counting down.
CTGGGCCGCCAGCCAGGCGCAACCGAGGGCCAGCAGGACGAACCCGGATACCTGTCGCTTCATCCGATTCCTGCGAGCCATGGCGAAATCAATCATAACAGCAAACGGTTGATGGCCCTGCAACCGTGCAGAATCTTGCCGTGCCTGCTTTGCAGTGTCGGGGGGCCGTTTGTATAGTGCGCGCCATGACTCAGGCTCACACGAATTCGGATTGGCATCCCGCGAGTTGGCAGACTCGCGACGCCGCCCAGCAGCCAACCTATCCCGACAGGGATCGATTCGAGGAGGTGGTGGGCGAACTCGGCAGGTTGCCGCCGCGCGTGACGAGTTGGGAGATCGAGGCTCTGAAGGAACACCTCGCAGCCGCCCAGTGCGGCGAGGCGTTCCTGCTGCAGGGCGGCGATTGCGCCGAGAACCTCGACGAGGTCACTTCGGACAACATCGTCCAGAAGCTCAAGATCCTGCTGCAGATGTCGCTCGTCATGCTCATGGGGCTGCGCAAACCGATCATCCGTGTCGGGCGCATGGCCGGACAGTACGCAAAGCCCCGCAGCGCCGATTACGAGACTCGGGACGGGGAGTCGCTGCCGAGCTATCGAGGCGATCTCATCAACCGGACAGGGTTCACGGCCGCCGATCGCGAACCGGATCCTCAGATCATGCTGCGGGCCTACGGGCGCTCGGCGCTGACGCTGAATTTCATTCGCTCGTTGATCGACGGCGGTTTTGCCGACCTGCATCACCCGGAAAACTGGGATCTGGATTTCGTGCGCGAATCGTCAACCGCAGCGGAGTACCACGAGCTCGTCAAGTCCGTTTCCGACTCGCTCGATTTCCTGGCGACAATTACGGGCGAGCCGGTCCACCGCACCCGCCGCGTCGAGTTCTACGCATCCCATGAGGGCCTGCACCTGCCTTACGAGCAGGCGCAAACGCGCTTGCTGCCGCACCGCCAGAGCTGGTACAACCTGACGACGCACTTCCCGTGGATCGGCATGCGGACGGCGGATCTCGACGGAGCGCATGTCGAGTACTTTCGCGGAATTGTGAACCCGATTGCAGTCAAGGTCGGAAGCGGGATGACCAACGAGCATCTTCAGGCCCTGGTACAGGTGCTCAACCCGGACGACGAACCCGGCCGTCTCACGCTGATTACGCGATTCGGGGCGAAGCACGTCGACGAGCACCTGCCGCGCGTGATCCGGGCCGTACGCTCGACGGGTGCGAGCGTGCTCTGGGTCTGCGATCCGATGCACGGCAACACCGAGACGACGGCGGCGGGCTACAAGACGCGGCGGTTCGACAATATCCTGACGGAACTGAGCGCGGCGGCCCGCATCCACCAGGAGCACGACAGCAATCTGGGCGGCGTGCATCTCGAGCTTACGGGCGACAACGTGACCGAGTGCGTCGGCGGCGCCAGGGGACTGAAGGAGTCGGACCTCGCGCGTGCCTACAAGTCGCAGGTCGATCCTCGGCTGAACTATGAACAGGCCATGGAAATCGCGATGCTCATCGCAGGTCGGCTCGGAGTCGATGCCTGAACCGGCTCGCTCGAGCCCCGATCTGCCCGCGGTTCCGATCTGCCGCATGACGACTCGATCCGCCATCGATGTCTGAGCCCGCCTCCGGGCGCTTCGATCCGGCCTGTCGACGCTGCACGAGGCTTGCCGCGCACCTGGCGACGATGCGCGCACGTTATCCCGCCTACCACAACGCCCCCGTAGCCCCGTTCGGCGACCCGGATGCGCGGCTGCTGATCGTCGGGCTCGCGCCCGGCGCGCACGGCGCCAACAGGACCGGACGACCGTTCACGGGCGATGCGGCCGGTGAACTGCTGTACCGCGCGCTGCATGCAGCGGGCCTTGCGACACGGCCCGTATCGACATCTGTGGACGATGGCCTGGGACTGCTCGGTTGCCGGATCAGTAATGCGGTCAAGTGCCTCCCGCCAGCCAACAAGCCGACGACGCGCGAGGTCGACCGCTGCAACGGTTTGCTGGCGTTGGAACTCGGCGAGCTCGGTCCAGGCGCCGTCGTCCTCGCGCTCGGCGGGATCGCCCATCGGGCAGTCCTGGTGGCTTTCGGACTGAGGCTCAGCGCACATCGCTTCGGCCACGATGAGCTGCACGCGCTGCCGAATGGCCGGATTCTGCTCGACTCCTATCACTGCAGCCGGTACAACACTCAGACGGGACGCCTGACGGAGGAAATGTTCATTGCCGTAATCGCCCGTGCGAAAGCGCTCGCCTGCGGCGACTGAGCTGCCACAGATGAAACCGGAAACCACAGCGACGTTCGACCCCGCCAAGTTGCTGCGGCACATGACGCATCGCCCGGGTGTCTATTGCATGCTGGATATGAAGGGTCGGGTCATCTACGTCGGCAAGGCGCGTGATCTCCGGCGCCGCGTGGCGAGCTATTTCCAGGGACGGGCACACGACGCCAAGACCACCGCGATGCTTCGCACCGTGGCCGATGTCGAGGTCACCGTGACGCGAACGGAGGCCGAGGCGCTGATGCTCGAGTACAACCTGATCAAGCGCCACAAGCCGCGCTACAACGTCGTGCTCAGGGACGACAAGAGTTACCCCTACATTCACGTCAGCACGGACCACGAGTTCCCGCGGCTTTCGTTTTACCGCGGAACGAGGCGGAAAAAAGGGAAGCTGTTCGGGCCATGGCCGAGCGCGGGTTCCGTACGGGAGACCCTGAACCAGCTCCAGAAGCTGTTTCAGGTCAGGCAATGCGAGGACAGCTATTTTTCCAATCGCAGCCGGCCCTGCCTGCAATACCAGATCGAACGATGTACGGCGCCGTGCGTCGGTCTGATCTCCAGGGAGGAATACCGGCGCGACATCGACCACGCGACGCTGTTTCTCAGGGGTGACAGCGATGCGGTAACACAGAAGCTCGTCGAGCGCATGGAAGACGCGGCGAGCGGCCTGCGCTACGAAAGGGCTGCCCAGTACCGCGATCAGCTCGTACAGCTCAGGCACATCCAGTCGAGCCAGCTCATGTCGCGGACGAAGGGCGACTTCGACGTGGTCGGCATCGCGGCCGAGAGCGGCATTCATTGCGTCGCCGTCATGTTCTTTCGCGGGGGGCGGTCGCTTGGCAGCCGCAACTATTTTCCGCATCACACGAAGAACGCCGGTGAGCAAGAGATCATCCGGGCTTTTCTGCTGCAATATTACGGCGGGCGCGAAGCGCCGAAGGAGATTCTCGTGAGCCGCTCCGTACCCGAAGCCGAGACGCTCGCCGCCATGCTCGGTGAGCGCGTCGGACGCAGGGCGACCGGGCGCGCTGGGTCGAAATCGCGCTGACCAATGCGCGGCATGGCGCCGGACTGAAGCGGCGGTCGACCGCGACCCGGGAGAAGCAGCTTGCAGCCGTCGCACAACTGCTCGATCTCTCCAGGCTCCCGACGCGTCTGGAGTGCTTCGACATCAGTCACACGGGCGGCGAATCCACCGTGGCGTCCTGCGTCGTTTTCGGTGCCGACGGACCGTTGAAATCCGACTACCGGCGCTTCAACATCGACGACGTGACAGCAGGCGACGATTACGCTGCGTTGAGGCAGGCGCTCTCGCGCCGCTACGCCCGCGTGAAGGCCGGCGAAGCACCGCTGCCCGATGTCGTTTTCATCGATGGCGGACGCGGTCAGTTGAGCCAGGCGAAAGATGTGTTGCAGGAACTGCAATTGGAAGGATTGCGGATCGTTGCGGTCGCGAAAGGGGAGGGGCGCAGGCCCGGCCGGGAAAGCCTCTACATTCCCGAACGCAACACGCCGCTTGCTATCCGGACGGACTCGCCGGCGCTGCATCTGATTCAGCAGATCCGCGACGAAGCCCATCGGTTTGCGATCGCCGGACACCGGGCGCAACGGCAAAAGCGGCGCAAGGTCTCGCCGCTGGAGAACATCGCGGGTCTCGGTCCGAAGCGGCGCCGCAATCTGCTCAGCCAGTTTGGCGGCCTGCAGGCCGTGGCGCGCGCGGGCGTCGACGACCTTGCACGCGTCAAGGGGATTTCCCGTCGACTGGCGACCTCGATATACGAACGCTTCCACAGCGATCAGGCATGAAAATCAACTGGCCCAATACGCTGACCTGGATTCGAATCGTGGCGATTCCGTTGATCGTTGTCGTGTTCTACCTGCCGGTAGCGTGGGCCCGGCCGGCGGCCGGACTGCTGTTCGCGCTGGCCGGAGTTACCGACTGGCTCGACGGCTACCTTGCACGCAGGCTTCGCCAGACGTCGAGTTTCGGCGCCTTTCTCGATCCAGTTGCCGACAAGCTCGCCGTCGCAACGGCACTCGTATTGCTGGTACAGCAGGATCCGCAGCCCTATCTCACGATCGTCGCGGCCATAATCATCGGTCGCGAAATCACCGTCTCGGCGTTGCGGGAGTGGATGTCGCAGGTCGGTGAACGCTCTCAGGTGGCCGTATCGTTCTTTGCGAAGTGCAAGACGACCGTGCAGATCGTCGGCATCAGCCTGATGCTGTACGAGCAACCGCTCTTCGGATTGCCGATCTACGGCATCGGTACGGCGCTGTTGCTGGTGGCCGCAGCCATTACCGTATGGTCCATGCTCGACTATCTGCGCGCCGCCTGGCCCGTGATGATGAAGCGCGACTGAACGGCTCCGGTTACGCCTCTGCCTGTTTCAAGGAGCCGGGTCGCTGTCGCACCCGACATCGCTCAGATGCGCGCGCGCGACCGAATC
>JAQAJI010000011.1:16080-28582 GCA_028278665.1 Candidatus Rariloculus versatilis | reverse complement strand
CATCGCAAGCCACGGTGCGAAAGCCGGGGCAGGCTCAATCGACGTACCGGGTTTCCTGCTCGCCGTCGACCAGGATCGCGGGGCTGCCGAGCCTGTCCGTACCGAGATAGCGCGCGTCGCGAAATCGAACGATATGGCTACCTGAGTCGAGCGTCTCGATCTCGAAATAGGGAAATCGCGCCCACGTCAGGAAGCGCTGCGCCTCGGCAACTCCTGACGCCGTTTCGGACAACGCGTTTGGCGCCAGCCGCGGTATGGACGGTGACCCGGCTTCGAACCGCGGCCGCGCAAACCAGTTCCAGCGCCCCGTGTGGTAGGCGTCGGGAGTTTGTGCCACGACGTCGCCGGCAAAGGGATTGGCGGGTACCGGGCCGATCATGATCCGTTCGACAGGTCCGAGTCCGCGCGCGGCGAGCGCGGCGCGAACCTCGGCTCGCGCAGGAACGTTGGCAAGCGAGGCGGCACCCATGTAGACGACGATCAGGACCAAGGCGGCGCGCGCAATCCACTGGACACCGGGATCCCGCCGCGGTGCATTCAGCCCGGCGGCTCGCGCTCCAAGCAATGCGCCAAGTCCTGCGATCCAGAACCAGCGCGCTGGCTCCGGTACGTCGGCCGTCGAGAAGACGAGCACGCTCGCGAGCAACCAGAAAACGCACCAGGCCGCAAGCGAACTAACGCGACGTGCATGCATCAGAAACAGCGGGCCGCCAAGTGCGAGCCAGACCCAGGGGTCGATGATGAAGAGCGCATCGCCGTAGAACCATCGGCCGTCGAACGGCATGAGCCAGCGCATGCCGTAGTTGTTGAGCCAGTCGAGGGCCGGATGCGTTGCGACGCCAAGCGCGGCGACGCTGAGCAGCGGGCCCGCGCGTATTGCTGCGGCTGCCGAATCAAACCGGCGTCTCACAAAACGGTCCCAGAAAAGGAGCAATCCCGTCAGGAGAAAGGGAAACACTGCGATCGCGGGCAGACCGTGGGTCCAGCCGCGCCGATGGGCGACCGATGAGAAGTCGGGGCCGAATGCGGCAAGGATATCGATGTCCGGGGCGTTCGCACCGAGTATGAGCGCCGCCGTGGCGAGCGGTGTCGCCCGGCGCAAGCCGGACGCGGCGAGCGCCGCTCCGGTAAACGTGTGCGCGATCGGATCCATAGGGAGGTGAAGCGTCCGCCCCGGTTCGGCGGGGCACAAGCTTGCCCGTGTCAGCGGCGATTTACAAACGGAAGAAACCGGCTGCCCGCAGGCCGTTTCACCTCACCGGCAGCGAAATGGAAGGCCTGGCTGCAACAGTTCGCTACTGAGCCGTTTGATATGATTTCGAGCTTCATGAAGCAGTATTTCACGGCATTTTGTTCCTGGCGCGCGATGACGATGCTGCTGCTGGCTGGCAGCGTCCTGTCGGCATGCGAGCGTAGCGACCCGGTGACCGCCAGACGCGCTCTCGTCGAAAGCTACTGTCTGGATTGCCACAATCTTGCCGAAGCCGCCGGCAACCTGACACTCGAGCAACGTGATCACGCCGACGTTGCCGCGGACGCCGAAATTTGGGAACGGGTCGTACGCAAGCTGCGCGCGGGCGTCATGCCGCCGGCGGGCGAGCCGAGGCCCGACAGCGCAGCTTACGCCGGATTTGTGGCGGGCCTCGAAGCCGATCTCGATCGAGCCGTCGCTGCCGTACCCGACCCGGGTCGCACCGAGCCTTTCCATCGGCTGAACCGCAACGAATACCGCAACGCGATACGGGACCTTCTCGATGTCGAGGTCGACGTGTCGGAATTGCTGCCGGCCGATGATTCGAGCTACGGCTTCGACAACATCGCCGGTGTCCTCAAGATTTCTCCGACGCTGCTCGAGCGCTATCTTGCGGCCGCCGAGAAAGTGAGCCGACTCGCGGGGGGTACGTTGCCGCCGTTCCCAAACATCGATTATTTCCGCATTGCCGACGATCGTTCGCAGGAAGACCGCGCGCCGGGACTGCCGTTCGGCACGCGCGGCGGAACCTCGATCAGCTATACGTTTCCCATGGATGCGGAGTACGTCATCGCGGTCGATCTGGCGCGCAATCTAAACGAGAGCCTGCCGCTCTACCACGAACCGCAGCATCTTGAAGTCAGTGTCGACGGCGAACGGCTCACGGTATTCACGCTCGAGGGTGTGCCGAGGCCCGAACCGCCGCCGGTCGTCGCCGACAGCGCTACGGATCCTGAGGGCGGCGATCAACCGGATGACCAGCCGGCCGAGGACCCGCCAATCAGCCAGATCACCACGGGTCCGACATTAAGCCGCGCCGAGCGCGCGGCCCGAAACCGGGCGGACGAGAACTGGCAGATCCGCGTGCCGCTCAGGGCCGGGCGGCGCGACGTGGCGGTCACATTCCTGGGCACGACGGCGGCGCTCGAGGAAACGCCCCGGCTGCCGTTTCTGCGGCCTTATCCGTCAGGCGTCAATATCCCCGAAACTCGGAAGGGTGCGTATCTCAGAAGCGTCGAGATCAGCGGGCCGTACGGCCCAGCGCGATCCGGCGAGGAACTGCAAAGTCGGCAGCGGATCTTCGTCTGCGAACCGCCCGCCGTGCAGGGCGAGCAACCGACACCCGGGGAAGCCGCGTGCGCGAGAGCGATACTCGATACGCTGGCGCGCCGCGCGTATCGGCGCCCCGTTACCGACGCCGACATCGAGCCGCTCATGGGATTTTTCGAGCAAGGCCGCGCGGCAGGCAGTTTTGACGAAGGCATCCAGCTTGCTCTGAAGCGTCTGCTCGTGGCGCCGGAGTTCCTGTTTCGCATCCAGAGCGACCCGGAGGACGTCGCGCCGGACACGCCGTATCGCATCAGCGACTTCGATCTTGCGTCGCGCTTGTCCTTCTTTCTCTGGAGCAGCATTCCGGACGACGAACTGCTCCTCGCCGCCGAGGAGCAGAGGCTCGGCGATCCGGACGAACTCGAACGCCAGGTTCGCCGCATGCTTGCCGATCCACGCGCGGACGAGTTCATCGGGAACTTCGCCGGACAATGGCTGTTCCTGCGTAATCTCGACGCAACAGTACCCGTCCAGAGCGTGTTTCCCGACTTCGACGATACATTGCGCGAAGGTTTGCGCCGCGAAACCGAACTCTTCTTCGCGAGCGTCGTGCGCGAGGATCGAAGCGCACTCGACCTGCTCAACGCCGACTACACCTTCCTGAACGAGCGCGTGGCAGGTCACTACGGCATACCCGAGGTCAAGGGGAGCCACTTCCGCCGCGTCACGCTGCCCGAAGACAACCCGCGGCGGGGCCTGCTCGGCCACGGCAGCATCCTCGCCGTGACCTCCTACCCCGACCGAACCTCGCCGGTCGTGCGCGGCAAGTGGATTCTCGAGAACCTTCTCGGCACGCCGCCGCCGCCACCCTTGCCGAATGTTCCGGAGCTCACGTCCACCGATGGTGCGGGCTCGGTCATCTCGATGCGCGAACGGCTCGCCCTGCACCGCGCCGATCCGGAGTGCGCGAGCTGTCATCAACTCATGGATCCGCTCGGTTTATCGCTCGAGAACTTCGACGCCATCGGGCGCTGGCGCACCATCGGCGAATCCGGCGAACGCATCGACGCGACCGGCACGCTGCCCGACGGCACACCGTTCGAAGGCCTCGAGGGATTGCGCGCGGCGCTGCAGTCCTCGGATCAGTTCGTCATGACGATGACCGAGAAGATGCTGACCTACGGGCTCGGTCGCGGGCTCGAGTATTACGATATGCCGGCGGTCCGCGCTATAGTTCGCGATGCCGCAGCGCAGGATCACCGTTTCTCTGCATACGTCAATGGCATCGTGCAAAGTGCGCCGTTCCGAATGAGGAGGTCTCCGCCATGATCGTCACCAGGCGCGCGTTGCCGAGGCGCACATTCCTGCGCGGGATCGGTGCGACCCTGGGTCTGCCCCTGCTCGACGCGATGGTGCCGGCTTTCGCCCAGAGCCAGGCTCCGATGGCCAGGCGGCTCGGATTCGTGTATCTGCCGAACGGCGTCGCGATGAACTTTTCCGGCGTCAACTATTGGGCGCCCGTGGGCGAGGGCGACGACTTCGAGTTTTCGCCTATCCTCGAGCCGCTCGCCGCGTATCGAGACAGGCTCACGATCACGAGCGGGCTCGCACAGCGCCAGGCCGACGCGCTCGACGACGGGGCGAACGGAGATCACACGCGTGCGACGAGTTCCTGGCTCACGGGCGTGCACTGCAAGCGTACCGAGGGCGCCGATGTCGAGAACGGCATCTCGGCCGATCAGATCGCCGCTCAGGTCCTCGGCCAGGACACAGTGCTGCCGTCACTGGAGCTCTGCATCGATCTCAACTTTCTCGCCGGTCAGTGCGAGAACAGCTATAGCTGCCTGTATCTGAATACGCTCGCGTGGGCATCGGCGACAACGCCGCTGCCGACCGAAAACAACCCGCGCATCGTTTTCGAACGCTTGTTCGGGGACGGCGGCACGGCCGCGCAGCGGCTCGCCCAGGCACGCGAGAACGGCAGCATCCTCGATTCGCTTGCCGAGGATCTCGCGCGGCTGAACAGGGTGGTCGGCGCCGCCGACCGTACCCAGCTTGCCGAGTATCTCGATTCGATTCGCGAGGTCGAGCGGCGCATCCAGAGCGTGGAAACGCTCGGCGTCGACACCGGGATGCCGACGCTCGAACGGCCGCGCGGCGTGCCGGACCGCTTCGATGAGCACGTCAGGCTCATGTACGAACTCCAGTGGCTTGCGTTTCAGGCCGACATGACCCGTGTCACGACATTCATGCTCGGGCGCGAACTCAACTTCAGAACCTATCCCGAGATCGGCATCACCGAGGGCCATCACGGACTGTCCCATCACCAGGACCGGCCCGAGCAGCTCGAGAAATACGCGAGGCTCAACACCTATCAGACCGAGCTGTTTGCCGGGTTCCTTGACAAGCTTGCAACGACCCCCGAAGGTGACGGCACGCTGCTCGATCACTCGATGTTCCTGTACGGCGCCTCGTTGAGCAATCCGAACCTGCACGCGCATTACGACCTGCCGATACTGCTCGTCGGCGGGCGGTCGGGCCGGCCCGGCGGCGCCAGGCATACCGTGTTCCCGCCCGAAACGCCGATGACGAACCTGCTGCTCGGGCTGCTCGACCACGTCGGCGTCGAGGCCGACAAGCTCGGCGACAGCACGGGCAAGCTCGGGTTCGCATGAGACCAGGGCGCCGTTCGCGGGCAAGCGGCAGGCCGTTTCGCCTGCTGCAGCTTTGTGTCGTGCTCGCTGCCCCGGTGTGTGCCGCGGCTGACGACGGCGCGCTGCTTGCCGCCATCGAACGCGGCGACACGGTTGAAGTTCAGGCACTTCTTGCCGACGCGGCGAACGCAAACGCGGCCGATCCCGACGGTACGAGCGCACTGCACTGGGCGGTGCACCGCAACGACAGCGAGCTGACCAGCGCACTCATCGGCGCCGGTGCAGACGTCGATGCGGCAAACCGCTACGGCGTAACGCCGCTGTATCTCGCGAGCGAGAACGGCAGCGCCGCGATCGTCGAAGCACTGCTTGACGGCGGCGCGGATCCGAACACCGCGTTGCCGGCGGGCGAGACGGCGCTCATGACGGCCGCTCGCGCGGGCAATGTCGCCACGATCGATCTGCTGCTGTCTCGCGGCGCCGAGGTCGACGCCACCGAAGGCTGGAAAGGGCAGACCGCGCTCATGTGGGCGGCCGCAGAGAACAATGCAGGCGCCGTCGCGTCGTTGCTCGGTGGCGGTGCGGACATCGATGCGCGCTCGGCAGGCGGCGAGTACACGCCGCTCGTCTTTGCCGTGCGAGGCGGGGCTGTTGACGCGCTGCGCGCGCTGCTCGACGCGGGGGCCGATGCAGACGCGACGCTGCGCGACGGCACGAGCATGCTCGTGCTCGCGACGATCAACGCCCACTGGGAACTTGCAGCGGTGCTGCTCGAATACGGCGCCGATCCGAATGCCGCAGCGCAAGGCTGGTCCGCACTGCACCAGATTGCCTGGTCGCGCCGCTGGAACCGCGGATTCAATCTGCCGGGGCCGGCCGAGACCGGCAATCTCGACAGTCTCGAACTGGTCAGGCTGCTCGTCGCGAGCGGCGCCGACGTCAACGCGAGGCAGACGCAGGAACCGGTCGACGGTAACCGCAACAAGCTCGATCGAATCGGTGCGACGCCCTTCCTGCTGGCCGCGAAGTCCGCCGACGTACCGCTCATGCGCGTGCTGCTCGAGCAGGGCGCCGATCCCGCGATCACGACCGAGCGCGGCGTCACGGCATTGATGGCAGCCGCAGGCGTCGGCATCTGGGCGCCCGGCGAGAACCCCGGCACGCATGAGGAAGCTCTGGCCGCAGTACAACTGGCTTACGAGGTCGGCGGCGGCGCCATCAACCACGTCGACGAGGACGGTGAGACGGCGCTGCACGGAGCAGTCTACCGGGGCGGTGCGATTCCCGTCATCGAGTTTCTCGCCGAACGCGGCGCCAAGCTTGACGCGATCAACAGCAAGGGCTGGATGCCGGTCACCGCTGCCGACGGCGTCGAATACACGCCGGCAGTGCTCAAGCGTTATCCCGATGCGGCGGCAGTGCTACGCGCAATGATGCAGGCGCAGGGCCTGCCCGTGCCCGAGTCGACTCAACCGGGCCGTTAGCCGGCCGAACAGGAATAACAGCAAAACCAGCGCGCGGTGGACGTTGCTGCCGGTTGGCGCCGCGCGTTCGAGGGGGCGGTCACCGGTTGCTACACTGAGCGCGTCCTCCAGACGGGAGTGAGAACAAATGCGTCTTTCGTTCATTCCGCCATGTACAGTAGCGGCGTTCGCATTCGTTAACGCTGCGACGGCGCAAGCTCAAGGCACACTGCACGACGAACGTGAGATCCACTTCGCCGAAGTTCGTCAGCTCACCTCTGGCAGTGGCGAGAACGCCGAGGCCTACTGGTCGCCCGACGGTTCGTCGCTGATCTTTCAGTCGACCCGCGAACCGTACGGCTGCGACCAGATTTTCAGCATGCCGATCAGCGATCCTTCGGCGCTCACGTTGTTGTCCACCGGTACCGGCCGTACGACCTGCGGTTACTACACCGCCGATGGTGATCGCGTAGTGTTCTCGTCCACCCACGCCACCTCAGCGCAGTGTCCTGTGCCGCCCGATCGCTCGCGCGGCTACGTCTGGCCGATCCATGACAGCTATCAGATCTACAGCGCCGAGCCGGATGGCTCGGATCTCAGTCCCCTGACCGACTCGGAGAGCTACGACGCCGAAGCGACCGTGTGCTCCAGGGACGGATCGATCGTCTTCACGTCGACCCGGGACGGCGATCTCGATCTGTATCGCATGGACGCCGACGGCAGCAACGTCAGGAGGCTGACCGAAACTCCCGGATACGACGGCGGCGCGTTCTTTTCGCCCGACTGCTCGATGATCGTCTGGCGCGCATCGCGTCCGACCGGCGAAGCGCTGGCCGAATACCAGGCGCTGCTCGAGGACGGACTCGTTCGACCCGGCGAACTTGAAATCTGGGTCGCCAGGGCCGACGGCACGGAGCAACGCCAGGTCACCTACCTTGGCGGTGCCAACTTCGCGCCTTTCTTCTTCCCGAGCGGCGAACGGATCATCTTCTCGTCGAACCACTTGGATCCGTCCGGCAGGGAGTTCGATCTGTGGGCAATCAACGTGGACGGCACGGGCATGGAGCGCATTACCTGGACCGAGGGCTTCGACGGTTTTCCGATGTTTTCCCCCGACGGTCAGTGGCTCGCCTTCGGCTCGAACCGGAACCAGTCCGCACCCGGCGAAACCGATGTGTATATCGCTCGCTGGCTCGATGCGCCGGCGGCGAACCTGGAAACCGCGGCCGACCGGTACCTCGCCGACATCGCATGGCTTGCCGATGATGCCCGCGAGGGCCGCGGGCTTGGCACCGAAGGACTCGGCGAAGCGGCGGACTGGCTCGAAGCGCAGTTCGAAGCGATCGGACTTGAACCCGCGGGTGACGCTGGCGGCTATCGGCAGCGCTTCGAGGCGGTTGTAGATGTCGAGCAGGGCGCCGCTACCGCTTTGGCGATAGGGGGAGAAGAACTGGGTCACGACGATTTCATGGTGCCGGGTTTCTCGGCGAATGCTGACGTCGCCGCACCGGTCGTTTTCGTCGGTTGGGGTATCGATTCCGAAGAACACGGGATCGACGACTACGCGGATGTCGATGCCGAAGGGCGCATCGTGCTGGTGCGCCGCTACACGCCCGAAGACGGGGTCTTTGCCGACGAATCCCTGCAACGCCGATTCGGCGATCTGCGTTACAAGGCCTTCACGGCACGGGAGCACGGCGCGGTCGGACTCCTGGTCGCCGATCTGCCCGTCTCCGGGGAGACGGAGGCTGAAAATGCGTTTCCGCGGCTGCGCGTCGACCCGAACGGGGATGCCGGCATCCCCGTTGCCGTGATCGCTCGACGCTGGGCAGAACGGGCATTGGCCGGCGCGCGCGAGGCCCGGCTTTCGACCGAACTCATCGAGCGATCCGAAGCGGTAGACAACATTGTCGGGCGCCTCCCTGCCGCGCGCCGGCTGCCGGGGGCCGTGCTCATCGGCGCACATTACGATCACCTGGGATACGGCGGCCAGGGTTCGCTCGCGCCCGATTCGCGCGAACCGCACAACGGAGCCGACGACAACGCGTCCGGTACGGCCGCGGTGCTCGAGGCGGCGCGAGTGCTCTCCGGGCGGCAGGGCGAACTTGAGCGCGATGTGGTGTTTGCGGCGTTTGCGGCGGAGGAAGTGGGGCTGCTCGGCTCTACGGAGTTCGTGCGCGAACCGCCTCCCGGCGCGGCAGCGGCAGGGCTTGTGGCAATGCTCAACATGGACATGGTCGGACGACTCAGGAACAACCGCGTCGCGGTGCTCGGCAGCGATTCCGCCGAGGAGTGGGAGTCGCTGGTCGAACCCGTCTGCGACACGTTTGCAATCCGTTGCCAGCTCGGTGGAGACGGTTACGGGCCGTCCGATCAGACTCCGTTCTATGCGGCCGGGGTCCCGGTACTGCATTTCTTTACGGGAGCCCACGAGGACTACCACAAGCCTTCCGACGACGCAGAATTCATCAACGCGGGCGGCGGCGTTCGCATCGCGCATCTGGTCGCGGGGCTTGCGCTCGAGCTCACGCTCAGCGAGGGACTGACCTACAATGCATCAGAGGCGCCGGCGCCGCAGGGCGATGTGCGCGGCTATGGCGCGTCGCTCGGTACGATTCCCGACTATGTCGGCGCGCCCGATGATCGCCCCGGAATGCTGCTTGCGGGCGTACGCGGCGGCGGCCCGGCCGATCAGGCCGGAATGCAGCGCGGCGACCGTATCGTGGAGCTTGCCGGTCGCGAAGTGCGCGATATCTACGACTACATGTACGTGCTGCAGGAGGTCAGGCCGGGCGAGCAGGGCACCGTCGTATTCGAACGCGGCGGCGAGCGAATGCAGCGCCAGGTGACGTTCGGCGCCAGCACGCGGTGATCGCACGCTTGCGTTGATTTCAGATCGCGTCGCCGGCAAGTCGCGCCGGCCGGTTGCCTGCGAGTCCGCCGAAACGGCGTTCGCGGCATTGGAATTCCGCCAGGGCCGCGTGAAATTCCGACTCATCGAAATCCGGCCAATACTGGTCGACGAAGACCAGTTCCGCGTAGGCGCACTCCCACAGTAGAAAATCGCTGAGACGCCGCTCTCCCCCCGTTCGGATCAGCAGGTCGACGCTGGACTCGTGAACCTGCGAATGAATCGCGTTGGCGATCCGGCCGGCAAAGTGTCCCGAGCTCGTGTCGTGCCTGGCCACACCGTTTCCGGCCGCCCCGAAGTCGAGACTGAGCGACTGCGCTGCGCGCAGGATTGCGTTGCGTGCCGAATAGTCCACGGCGAGCTGCAACGTGAGCCGCCGACCACCGCGAGTGAGCTCCTCCGTGCGCTCGATGATGCGCAGCAAGCGCGATGAAAGTCGGTCGCGCCGGCCGATGACGCTCAGCCTTACGCCGTTCTCGACGCAGCGTGCCGCTTCACTTTGCAGGTATCGCTGAAACAGGCGCATGACGCGGTCGACTTCATCGGCGGGCCTGGACCAGTTGTCCGAGGAGAAGGCGTAGAGCGTCAGCACATCGATGTCTGCTCGAACCGCGGCCTCGACGATCTTCCGGACGGTGCGCGCGCCGGCTTCGTGCCCCGCCGTTCTCTTCAGGCCGCGCCGTTCGGCCCAGCGACCGTTGCCGTCCATGATGATCGCCACATGCATCGTTCGCTCTCCTGTCGTATTGCCGCAGTCCGAGTATTTGCGCGCGGCGAACTATTCGCCCCGAGTCGCCTGAATCAGCGCTTCCATGTGGTCGAGATGTCGCGCAAACGCGCGCTTTCCTTTCGCCGACAGGCTGTATTGCGTACGCGGCACGCGCCTTGAGAACTTTTTGCGGCAATTCAGATAGCCCGCGTCCTCGAGCGTTCGGGCATGCCTGCTGAGATTGCCGTCGGTGGCCTTCAGCAAGTCCTTGAGCTCGCGGAAGGTCATGCTGCGACTGACGCTCAATGCGCTCATGATCCCGAGCCGAATGCGTTCGTTGAGCAATCGGCCGGCATCGCTCGCGTCGGGGTCGGCGAAGTATCCGGCAACGGCACGCAAGCGCTTTCTGGGCGCCGCCGCCTCGTTCGATGTCTGTTGCGGACGGCTCGTGGGCTCAGCCACCGTGATCCCTCGCGATGACCGCACCGAGAACGATATGAATGCCGCCGAAACCGACTGCCAGCAGGGCAGGCGCCCAGGCCGCGGGGGCAGCCAGTGTGACGGTACCGAGCCCGATGAACGCGACGCCCGCGATCAAAACGATCGGTATGGAAAACGTGCCGCAGGCAGCCAGTCCGACGCCGTACATCAATAACCAGATGGCGGCGATCGCCTCGCGGCCGACGACGTCCAAAAGTGCGCCCGTCAAGATGGCTCCCACTACGAAGGCCGGAATCAGCGTCAGGAAGAAGCGCCAGGCAACCGACCGGAGCAGACTCAACCCCTGAGTGCGCGCCTTGCGTTCCATGAAAAACAGTGCCGCCGTGCAGGAAACCACGGCTGCTGCAAGCCAGATCGGGAGCCACAGATTCGACATTGCAGGTATCGATTCGAGGCCTGCGGCCGTCAGTCCGGCGAGTCCCATCACGATGCAGCCTTTACCCGGGACCGTCGTGAATGTGCGCGTGGCATCGATCGTGTCGCGGATGTAGCGCAGGTTTGCCGCCGCGCCGGACCCGATCGGGGTCGGGGTATCGGCGGAGTCCGGGTTGAAGTTGCGTCGAGACGGCATGTCAACAGGACTCTAGCCGATTATTTGCCCTTGTCAAGTACTTTGCAATGTAAAGTCCGCCGACTCCGTGGCCTGGAAGGGCGGGGCATGAAAATCGGGAACAGGCAGGACCCTGCGCCGCAGGTTCCCGGGACCGTGATAACCTGCGGTCCCGATTCGTTCAGGGTGGACGATCTTGCCTGCCATTGGCCAAAGGACGGCCTACCTGCTTGCGATGCTGGCCCCGGCCATGTGGGGCACCCCGCCCGTGGTTGCGCGTGCGGTCAGCGCCGACGTGCCTCCGCTCGCCCTGTCGTTCGCACGGTGGCTCATCGCGCTCATCGTATTGCTGCCCTTTGTGTGGAAGCGCCTGCCGCGACAGGCCGAAAGCCTGCGCCGCAACTGGCGTGCGCTGGTCTCGCTCGGGATCCTGATGACAGCCGGCAGCACGCTGTCGGTTTCGTCCGTGTACTTTACGACTGCAACGAATGCCGTGCTCGTCAATGCGAGCCAGCCGGCGCTCACCGCTGCAGTTGCGTGGGCCATAGCCGCCGAACGCCTCAATCTGCGTCAGGCGCTTGGGATTGCACTTGCGTTTTTCGGAATCGTGGCGATGATCTCAAGGGCCGATCCGGAGGTACTGCTGACGCTCGACATCAACATCGGAGACCTCATCATGTTGTTGGCTGTCGTTGCATGGGCGGTCTATGCGGTGCAGCTTCATCGCAGCAAGCAATTGCCCGACGCCAATGTGGTGCTGTTCATGGTCGCCGTTACGGCAACGATCGTTCTCTTGCCGCTCGCCTTGGTTGAGCTGATCGTCGGTGGTTCGTTCGAACCGGGTTCCGACGTGGCGATCGCCATGGTTTACCTGGCCGTCTTTCCGACGGTGCTCGCGATCTATTGCTGGAACGTCGCCATTCGCGCCCTGGGACCGAACCGTACCGCGATCTTCATCAACCTGATTCCCGTCTTCGGCGTCGCGTTCGCGTTCGTCTTCCTCGCAGAGCGTCTGTTTGCCTACCACCTGCTCGGTGCCGGGCTGGTGTTTGCGGGCATACTTCTCGGCGCGCGGCGCTGATACTCATGCCGGAACCACCCGGCCCATAGTGCTGCGAGGTTCCGGGATCGTGCGCGTGCGAAGTATGGCCGCCGCGGCGATCCCGTTTCAGAGCAGTCCGATGAACGGCCCG
>JAQAJI010000011.1:0-16023 GCA_028278665.1 Candidatus Rariloculus versatilis | reverse complement strand
GTAGTAGCCCTTGCCGAAGGTGACGAGCGGCACGGCGTCGAGCGGCAGCAGGAATGCGCACGACGCTGTGAATATCACCGGTAGGGCAAAGAGTGCGGGATTGATGCCGGCCGCTTCGGCAAGCAGCATGAGCGGCGGAATCATGACTACCGGTATGACGGGGTTGATCGGCAGCATGAGGTGAACGACGACCGTAAAGGCGCTGATCACGAGCAGGATGACCACCGTGTTCCAATCGGCGAGTCCGCTCAGCAGGGTATCGACGAGCCACTGAGCCAGACCGCTGTCGCGGGACACGACGCCGAGCGCCGTGACGGCGCCGATGAGCATGAGCACTTCCCAGCCGGTCGCATCCTGGGCTTCCTTCCACGAGAAGAGTCCTATCCCCGGCAGGAACATCGCTACCGAACCAAGAATCGCGACCAGGAAAACGTTCGAAAGGGGGCGCAGGACTTCCGGAAACAGCGTTGGCCAGCTGCTCAGGATCCAGAGCACGACCATCGTGCTCATGATGACGATGAGCTTGCGCTCCTGAGCGCTGAGCCGGCCCATACGTTCGCGTTCGGCGTTGATGTCGTCCATGACGCCGATTGTCTTGATCTCGGGCGGGAAGAGCCTCGCCATAACGAACGCCGTGAGTGGAAGCAGGACGGCGACCATGGGAATGCCGATCGCCATCCAGTTCACGAACGGTACGCGCTCGCCGCCCTGCTGGACGATGATCTCAAGCCCCAGCAGGTTGATCGAACTGCCGGCCGGGGTACCGACACCTCCAACGAGAGCACCGATCGGTATGCCGATCATGATCGCCTTGCCGAAGCGGGAACCCGGCTCGATGCCGAGTTTGGCAAATATGCCAAGCGCGATCGCCATGAAAATGGCTGCCGCAGGAACGTCGGAGACGATCATCGACAAGGTGCCCGCGCCGAGCACGAACACATAGATGACTCGCCTGGCGTCGGTTCCGGCCTTCGAGAGCATCCACCAGGCAAACCGCCGTGCGAGCCCGGTCTTCGTCCACGCGAGTGCGATGATGAACATCGTGAGCACGAAGAAGAACACCGGACTCATGAAGTTGCCGAGGGCGGGACCGAGGTCCACGAGGCCGAACAGCGGTTGAAACGCCAGCGTGAGCAGGGAGGTGACGGCAATCGGCAATGCTTCGGACGCCCACAGGATCAATGCGCCAACGAAGAGCGCCGCAGTGCGCTGACCCGCGGGGCTCAGTCCCTCGGGTGTGGGCAGCAGCAGAACGATCGTGGTGGCGATGACGGCCGCGGCGATTCCGATCACTCGATTCCTGATGTTGGCGCGCTTGTCGATGCCGTCGGCTTGCGTGGTCTGATTCATGTCGGTCCTCGTTGCCGGGCTGCGCCGGCCCAGAGCGCGGTGGTGCCAGCCGCGTTGTAGACAAACGTCGCAACTTCAGGGGCGGCCCGCGTGACCTGAGCGCTCGAGAGCCGGGATAGCGGGTTCTGCCGGACGCAGAGCAGGTCGCCGAGGTCGGAGTGTTCGTTGGCGATCGTCGCAAGCTGTTCGACCCACTCGGGCAGGCGCTTCACTTGTTCCATGGTGATTTGTGTCAGTCGAAAATACGGATACGGTCTGCGTATTCCGAGCGCAAGGCATCGAGGAGCGGTTCGTCCAGGGCCAGGCAGACGAGTATTTCCTCACCCCGTACACCGAGAAAATCGTACGGTACCGTGCCTTCGCATTGTGGCGCCTGTTGAACGAGTTCCAGCACGCTTTCCCATTGCCCGGATTCAGACCCCGGAATGAATTCGAGAAAGAGCTGAGAAACCGCGTGCGGCGCCGAATCGTACACGAGGATGTCGCGCAGCCGGCCCGCGGTGTCGTGAAATCTGGACATCGAAACGATGATCTCGACGCGGTCGCCGACCTCGATCGTCGCCTCGTTCCAGCCGTAGCTCTGAAGCTCGTTCCATGAATCGGACTCGATCGCCCAGCGGTCGGTCTCCCCGGCCTCGTTGGCGACCTCGACGAAGAACTCGGCGTGCGGGTTGATAAAGCGAACCCCTGATACAGTGCCTTCGATCCTCACGGCGCCGCGTGGCTCGCCGCGGTCGTCTACGAAATAGACGGAATCGGAGTGATGCGCGGCAAGCCCGCTGGCAGCGCACAGCAGCAAAGCCCCGATCGCAAGGGGCGTCGGCGAAGGCGTACTCATGGCGTGTCCCGGTTCGTGCGGTTCATTGTTCATCGTCGCCTCCGGGTTCCACCCAGATCGAACTCGGCGTGCACTCGGTCTGGCTCAGGGGCCTGTCGGGCGCAGCGATCCACTCCTGGCGGTTCACGAGGAACGGTCTTGAATAATAGGGGGGATCGTCGATCGCGATGTCCATGAGGAGGTTCCGCCCGTCCGGAGCAATCCAGAACCGCTCCGTATAACGTGCCTCCGGGCTGCTCTGCTTATGGTCGTTGAACATCGGGCCGCCCCTGGTGTGCGTCGTCTCCACGACCAGCGTGTCCCCCGACCAATGGCCAGTCGAGTAACCGAAGTCGGTATGCTCCGCATCGGCCGCTGCCGGCGAGCCATTCATGTGCACTTCGCGCGTGTGCCACTGCCGATTGTTCCAGTAAGCGATTTCGGAGACGTTTTCGCCGAAAACCACGCGTAACGGTCGGCCGCGCATCGCAGAGCGCGGGAACGATTCGATGCAACGCAGCACCGGATCTTCAATGGGCGAATAGTCGCGCCAGGCCGCAAGGCCGGCATCGGTGAAGGGAAAGCCCTCGTCGGAGCCGAGACAAAACCTGTCAGTTTCGAAAGAGCGCCTGAGCCACTCGTTGTAGCCGCACGGCTGAACGGCGAGACCGGCCGGCCGATAGATGCCGGAAAAGTCGCTCACCCCCGGCGGGACCTGGGCGGCGACGGGCACGAGCAGCAAACCGCCCAGACAAGCCGGCAGCCACCTGAATGGGCTCACGTCATTTCCCCCTGAACCACTGGCACGGACGTTGCTGTCAGCCGATCGATTCGGTTCACGAGCCATTCTGGGCGATGCCCGAAAGTGGCGCAAGTTGTGGAGATTGTTGACCCATTGGGCCAATTGCCCATAGGGTTTGCCGGAGATTCAGAGACTCCGGCAGGAGGGCAGTCAGTGCAGCCGTGCATCATTACCGTAGCGATTACAGGTTCCCTGCCGCGCAAGGAGAACAACCCCGCAGTACCGATCACGGTAAGCGAGCAGATCGAGTCGACTCACGAAGCCTATGAGGCCGGCGCGGCACTCGTTCACGTTCACGTGCGCAACGACGACCAGTCGACATCCTCCGATCCCGACAGGTTCGCGGCATTTCTCAAGGGCGTACGCAAGCACTGCCCGGACATCATTGTTCAGTTCTCGACGGGCGGCCGGTCGGGCACGGGTGCGGAGCGGGGCGGCATGCTCAGGCATCGCCCCGACATGGCGTCGCTGACGACCGGATCGTGCAATTTTCCTACCAGCATCTACGAAAACCCGCCGGCGCTGATCCGCGAACTCGCCGAGACCATGACTGCCTTCGGCGTCAAGCCTGAAATCGAAGTATTCGACCTGGCAATGCTCTACAACGCTGCCGCGTATCTCGGCGAGGGTTTGTTGAGCGGTCCGCTGCACGTGCAGTTCGTGCTCGGCATCAGGAATGCGCTGCCGGCGCGGCGCGATGTTCTCGAGTTCGAGGTCGCCAAGCTTGAGGAACTCATGCCCGACGCGACCTGGGTCGCCGCCGGCGTCGGCCGTCACCAGATCGAAGTCAATCGCTGGAGTCTCGAGATGGGCGGACACTGCCGGACCGGTCTGGAGGACAACGTGCGATGGGACAAGAGCCGCCTGGCCGCCTCAAATGCGGAACTGGTTGGGCGCGTTGCGGACCTGTGCGGCGACTACGGCCGCAGCGTCGCGAAACCTGCCGAAGCGCGCGAGATTCTTGGTCTGGAGAATCAGTTCGCCTGAGCGAGTGACGGACGGTGCGCCATGTGAATGAATGGCCAGGGCGACACTTCCGACCCTGGCGCGACTTCCACGTCGATCAACACAGGCTTGTCCGAGGCCAGGGCCGCCTCCAGTACGCCGCGTAGCGCTCGCGGCGACGACACGCGCCGGGCTGCGACACCGCAGGATTCGGCGAAGGCGACAAAATCCGGGTTCTGAAACCGCGCACCGATCACACGGCCGCCGAATCGTTGTTGCTGATCCCGAAGCACATTGGCATAACCGCCGTTATTGAATACCAGCGTGACGAGCCCGATGTCGTACTGCGCCGCGGTCGCAAGCTCTTGCGCTGCGTACATGAAGCCGCCGTCGCCCGTGACCGAGACGACCGCCCGATCCGGGTGCGCCGCCTTGACTCCCAGAGCCGTAGGAAACCCGAACCCCAATGTTCCCTGGTAGCCTTCGGTCACGTATGTGCGCGGTTCGAGGACGGGCCAGGCGCCGGTATAGCTTGCGAAACCGACCTGCGAGACTTCGGGCACCAGAAAACTGTCGCGCGGCAGGATCTCGCGCATGACCTTCAGGTACGCCGTCTGAGGTTGAATCCCGTCGATCAGGCGATCGGCGGTCTTTCTGGCCCGGGCGATTTCCTCGAGCCTGCCGGCATCCGGGCGGGTCATGGTTGCGAGACGATCCGTCAACAGCCGGCACGCGGTGCCCGCGTCGGCAACGATGCCGATATCCGGCACGAGCCGGGTCATTTCCTCAGGATCGATATCGATGCGGATGAGCTTCGGTCCGCCGCCCGGTTTCGGTTCGTAGCGCATCATGTCGCGCCAGCGCATGTAGGGCATTTCGAGCCGGCTGCCGATGCCGATCAGCACATCGACCTCATCCCAGAGTTCCCGAGCCGCGACCGGTGGAGCGGCGAGTGCGTGATCCTCCGCGACGACACCTCGACCGCTACGAAACGCCGTGACCGGTGCGTTCATGGTTCGCGCGAGCGCAAGAACGGCATCGGCGGCGTCTTGCGCACCCGCGCCGCACATGATCATCGGCCGACTTGCACCGGCCAGGAGTCTCGCAGCCGCCGCGAGCGCGTCAGGATCGGGTTCCGGTGCCGAGCTTCGTGGGGCTGCGGGTTCGATCTTTGCAGCGACGGTTTCGGCCATCGTGTCCCAGCAGATCTCGACCGCGACGGGTCCGGGCCGGCCGCCCTGCGCCGTTCGGAACGCTTCGTTTACGACGCGGGAAGTGTCGGCCAGCCGATCGATGCGTGCGGCGTCCTTGATGATGGAATCAAGCGTCGCGCGCTGATCGGGCAGTTCGTGCAGGTGGCCGCGCCCCTTGCCCAGATACTCCGACGGCACCTGTCCGGTCAGACACACGACGGCGGAACAGTTTCCCATCGCAGTGCAAAGTGCCGCCGCAGCGTTCAGCGCGCCGGGACCTGGCACGACGCTGAAGACTCCCGTCCGCCCGGTCGACTTCGCGTAACCCATCGCCATGTAAGCGGCAGTCTGTTCGTGGCGCGGCACGATGAGTTCGATATCCGAACCGTAAAGCGCGTCGAAGAGGGGATAGGTCTGGGCGCCGGGCAATCCGAACATCAAGGTCACGCCGTTCGCGGCGCAAGCTCTTGCGATCGCTACGCCGCCCGTCATCGGAGCAGCCGACGGGCCGTTCGGGTTGTCGCGAACCACTGTGCGCTCTCCCCTCAGGCTAGCCCGAAGTCTGCATCAAGGGTCGCGACGATCGCGCCGGATTCCTGCGTGCAGGCGAGTGCCGGCCAGGCGCGGTACGGTCGCACCGGCTGGCCCGGAGGCGTGCGCGATACGTGCGCCGGTTGCCGCGACAAGTCGGCGCGTGCGTCCAGAGGCCGGGGACGCTACTCGGCGGGAGGGGGAATGGGGACCAGGGCGATTTCCGGCGCAATTTGGCTGCGCGCCATGCGCACGGCCTGCCTTACGGAATTGCGGTGTTCGTTGCCGAGTGCCACCCAATCGTTGCGGGCCGGATCCCAGGCACCCGTTATGGCGTCATCGTCCGTGGTCTGGTAGATCAGTGCAATACGGCCGATGCGCAACAGGTCCACAGCACGCATATTGCCGCTGCCGTTGATATCGATCTGTGCCGGGTAGGCCGCGACACTCCGCCCGTATTCGTTTTCTATCGCCCAGGCGTCGAGCACCCTGCGCATCTTGTCCGCGTCGCTAACGTCGGCGCTTTCCATCACCAACTGCAGTTCCGCGAGCCCGTTCGCACGTTCCTCGGGCAGAAACGGAAGGTCGAGCGCGATGAAGTCTTCGAGTCCTTCGACCATGCGAACGAGCAGCGGAGGGATCTGTTGCTCGATATCCGGTACCTGCTGGAGGCTCGCCCGAATGTCCTCGACTTCCTGTAGCTGGTTGTCGATCTGCGTTTGTCTGAGCTCGTTGTAGATCACGAGGCCGGAGATTTGTCTGAGGACAGCGTCGTAGGCCGCCAACGCATCGCCGCCAGCCGCCTGGGCAAGCTCGATGCCATCGTCGACGTCAACGTCAGCACCCGGATCCACCTGAGCGTGGACCAGGCTGGCACCAAAAAACAAAAAGGCTCCTAGGAAGCCCTGAGTCAGTTGTCGCATTTGTTCCCTCCCGTGGGCCGCTCACGCTAGCGTGCTACGGCGGCGAGGTCAAGCAATTTGCGGCAGAGTCCTGTTACGGGGCAAGGCGGCAGTGGCGCTGCCCGCAACGCCACGCGGCGACGGTGGCGCAAGCGTGCGATACAATCGACGGCCGTTGCGTTTTTCCCCCCGGGCGGGACCTGTCATGCCGCGATTCAGAATGTCCGTGACGCACTTGCTCGCTGCCCTTGGCTGCCTGCTGATCGGGGGAGTCGCATTCGCCCATGGTATCAGCGGGGACGACCAGGCCTTCCTGCTGCGCAACTCCGGTCCGAACATCGGCCCGTACCTCTATCTCGGCGCCAAGCACATGGTCACGGGCTATGACCATCTGCTGTTTCTGGCGGGAGTGATCTTCTTCCTGTACCGCCTCAGGGAAGTGGCCATCTACGTGACGCTCTTCGCGGTCGGCCATAGCGTCACCTTGTTGCTCGGCGTGCTCGGCGACCTGAATGTCAACGCCTATCTCGTCGACGCCGTCATCGGGCTCTCGGTGGTCTACAAGGCCTTCGAGAACCTCGGTGGTTTCAGAAGGCTCGGCATCCAGCCGAACATGAAGGCTGCAGTTCTCTTCTTCGGTTTCTTCCACGGCTTCGGTCTCGCCACGAAACTGCAGGACATCGCGATCTCCGACGACGGCCTCATCACGAACATGATTTCGTTCAATGTGGGCGTCGAACTCGGCCAGTTTCTCGCGCTGGCGGTTATTCTGATCGCATTTAACGCATGGCGCGCCACTGGACGATTCATGCATTACGCTTTCGCGACCAACGTCGCGATCATGTGCGCGGGATTCATTCTGATGGGCTATCAGCTTACGGGGTACGCGGTCGCCTGACTGAGGAAGGCGCCTCGTTCACGAGCACGTGCCGGCGATATTCGAAACCGATCCACTCGACTTCTATGCCGTCGGTTCGCTGCTGAGCGAGGAGGAACAGCTCGTCAGGGACGCCGTTGCGGGTTTCGTCGATAAAGAGGTCCTGCCGCTCGTCGCGGACTGTTTCGCCGAACAGAGATTTCCGGTCGAGCTCGTGCCGCGCATGGCCGAACTCGGCTTGCTTGGCGCGTCGCTGAAGGGATACGGCTGCGCGGGTCTCAACAGCACGAGTTACGGACTGATCTGCGAGGAGCTCGAGCGCGGCGACAGCAGCGTGCGCAGCTTCGTCTCTGTGCAGAGCAGTCTGGTCATGGGCTGCATCGACGTATTCGGATCCGACGAACACAAGGCACGCTGGCTGCCGGCGATGGCCAAAGGAGAGGCGATCGGCTGCTTCGGTCTGACCGAGGCTCACGGTGGTTCCGACCCCGGCAACATGAAGACGCGGGCACGCCGGGCCGGTGGCGACTGGCGCATAAGCGGCGGCAAGCTCTGGATCACCAACGGCACGCTGGCCGATGTCGCTATCGTCTGGGCTTCGACCGACGAGGGTGTCCGCGGTTTTCTGATCGAGCGAGGGACGCGCGGTCTCGCGGCCCACGAAATCCAGAACAAGTTTTCGCTACGCGCCTCGGACACGGCAGAGCTGTCATTTGACGACGTGCGAGTGAGTGACGAGGCGAGGCTGCCGGGAGCCACAAACCTCAAGGCCGCTCTCAGCTGCCTGAACCAGGCGCGTTTCGGAATTGTCTGGGGTGCCGTTGGCGCCGCGCGAGCCTGCCTGGGTGAGGCGTTGGCCTACGCCTCGTCGCGAAAGCTCTTCGGACGGCCGTTGTCCAACACCCAGCTCATCCAGGCGCGGTTGGCCAACGCTGCACGCCGGCTGACGGCCGCGCAGCTCATGGCCTGGCGCCTGGCCGAACTCAAGGAGCAGGGCAGGGCCACGCCGGAGCGAATCTCGCTCGCGAAACGCAACAACGTACGGACAGCCCTCGATATCGCGCGCGATTGCCGCGACATGCTGGGCGCCGCGGGCATCACGCTCGATCATCACGCGATCCGCCACATGCTGAACCTCGAGACCGTGATGACCTACGAAGGCACGGAGTCGATTCACGACCTGATCGTCGGCCGCGCGCTGACCGGACATGCGGCGTATTGAGAGACTCTTCAGCGTATGCCGGCCGATCCGGCTATGCTAAATTGCGCCCGGTTGCCGATACCCGCAACGTGGCGCATCCGGCTAGGTGGCAGAGTGGTGATGCAGCGGCCTGCAAAGCCGTGTACACCGGTTCGATTCCGGTCCTAGCCTCCAGAACTTTGGTTCTCCTCGATGCCGACTACGGGGGGATAAGCCGTCGTGACAACTGGTGGTCTTGTCAACAGAGTACCGGGCCGGATGGTCCCGGACGCGATGGCGTGCGCGTGACAAAGAGCGATGTAGTTGGCGAGCACCTGTCGCATGCCGTCGCACTGCGGCAGTTTGCGATTGCGCTATGCCTGGTTTCATTGTGCGGATTGCCGGCTGCGCTGGCGGACGATGCGGATCCGTGGAGCGAATCGATCGCCGAGCGCGTGCGCGAAGGAATGCTGCTCAACCACGCGGGCCGATACGATGCGGCCGACCAGATCTGGACCGAGCTGCGCCAGGACTTTACGGATCACCCGGCAGGTTTGATCTACGCGATGGAAACGCTCTATTCGCGCCAGGTCTACGATCTCTTTGACCCCCGTTTCGACGCAACGATCGAATCGACCGGGCGCGAAGCAGTGCGGCTCGCGCGGGCGTGGCAGGCGACTCACCCGGACAGCGCGCGGGCGCATCTGTTTGTGGGTCAGGCCGAGATGCAGCTTGGGCGATTCAACGCCGCCTCAAGGAAGTTCTACGCCGCCGGGAGACATGCCGAGCGCGCGAGCGATCACCTGGAGCGCGCACTCGAACTCGATCCGGAGCTCGTAGATGCTCGCTTTTGGTATGGGATGTATCTCTACTCGGCCTCCGAGCTGCCGAACTTTCTCCATTGGCTGGATTGGCTGTGGTTCATTCCTGAAGGTGATGCAAACCGCGGTCTGGAAGCGTTGCGCGAAGCGGCTGCAGCGGGTGACATCGAACGTCATTCCGCAACCTTGCTGCTCATGAACATCTTCACCTACTTCGAGAGGGACCGAAGCGAGGCGACAAGGCTTGCGCGATCACTGCATGAGAGGTTTCCGCACAACAGTTTCGTGCACTTCGAGCTGATCAGGCTACTGTTGAGCCAGCGGCAATACGACGCCACGATCGTGGAAGCGAACCGTCTGGAGTCGCATCCCGCACAACGGCGGCTCGACCGCGGCCGCGTGGGCATGGCGCGGATCTGGCGGGCCCGGGCGTTCAGGGCCACGGGAGACATCGATGCGGCTGCCGAAGTCCTTGACCGGATCGAGCCGGATAACGACGCCGTACCATTGTGGGGCCGCGGCTGGGCACGTTTGCTCAAGGGACAGGTCGCGCTCGCCTCCGGGCGTCGCGAGAAAGCCCTCAGCGAACTTGAAATAGTCGTCGAAATGGACGGAATCTCGCGCGCCGTGCGGCGCCGGGCCGGGCGGGAGATCGACAGAATCCGAAGCGAGTGACGCGCATCGCGTTCCCGATGCACTCGCGATCCGGGTGCGGGATTCGCGACCAGGTCCCGTGCGGCGCGTGGCCGGTTTCCTCGACGGACTGGTACACTGCGGCGGTCCGCGCCGATGCGCGTTCTTTGACTTCGCAGCCCGGGTGGCGGAATGGGTAGACGCAGCGGACTTAAAATCCGCTGGCCGCAAGGCCGTGCCGGTTCGAGTCCGGCCCTGGGCACCACGATTTCCTTGTCGTACCCACACCCCAAAGTAAGATGGCGAACGGCGCAATCGCGGGAGCTGAGCGTTGAGTGACGAAAACGCAGGACTGATCGCTGCAGATCTCGGCGTCTCCCGCGGCGGCCGGCTGCTCATCGATGGCCTGAGCTTTGAGTTGGAAGCCGGCGACGCGGCGCTGGTCACCGGGCCGAACGGCAGCGGCAAGACGAGCCTGCTCAGGGTCCTTGCCGGCCTCGCGCCGCCGGCGGCAGGTTCGGTGAAATGGGCAGCGACCGAAGTACGGCAGCTTGCGCCGGAGGCGCGCGCCGGGATCGCCTACCGCGGCCATCTGAACGGACTCAAGAAGGACCTGACCGTGCGCGAGAATCTCGAGTTTCATCGGGCGCTGAACGGCAGCGAGGCACCGATTGACGAGCTTCTCGTGACGCTGGGGCTTCGAGATGTCGCCGGGCAGCGACTCAGATTCCTTTCGGCAGGCCAGCGGCGCAGGGCGGGGCTTGCAATGCTGAAACTCGGCGAAGCGCGGCTGTGGCTGCTTGACGAGCCGCTGACCAACCTCGATATTGCCGGCCGCAGGCTCGTGGCCCAATGGATCGACGAACATCTGGATGCGGGCGGGATGGCCGCAATCGCAAGTCATCAACCGGACCAGCTTGCCGGCGGCGGCACGTTGTCCATCGAGCTATAGAACGCTCGAATGAAACGGAATCTCGCTGATGGCGATGGAAACTGAATCTGGCTGATGGTGGACATCTTTCTCACGATCATGGGCCGCGATCTGAAGCTCGCTTACCGGAGGTGGAGCGAGTTCGCCAACCCCTTGCTCTTCTTCGTGATCGTGGCGTCGCTGTTCCCGCTGGCATTGTCGCCCGGGCAGGCGCTGTTGCAGAGCATCGGCACGGGTGTCCTGTGGGTTGCCGCGTTGCTATCCTCGCTGCTCGCACTCGAAGGCCTGTTCCGCGGCGACTTCGAGGACGGCAGCATGGAGCAGATCCTGCTGAGCCCGGCACCTTTCGGAACTGTCGTCATCGCGAAGATCGCGGCACACTGGATCGTGAGCGGTATACCATTGATCGTGCTGGTGCCTGTCGTCGCGCTGTCGTTTCAACTGCCGGGGGAGGCGCTCGCGACGCTTGCGGCGGCGCTGCTGCTTGCAACACCGACCCTGAGCGTTCTGTCTGCGATCGGTGCGGCGCTGACCGTCAGCCTGAAAAGCGGAGGATCGATCATCGGCCTGCTGATACTGCCCTTGTGCAGCCCTATGCTGATCTTCGGCACGCGCGCCACGGACATGGCCGCAAATGGCGAGCCGGTTGCAGCGCCGCTGTATCTGCTTGCTGCGCTGGCCGTGTTCGCAATCTCTCTGGGGCCGTTGGCCGTGGCCGCGGCCCTCAGAGTCGGTTTGGAGTGAGGATTTGGACAGATGAAGTTACCTCGCTGGTTTCATCGCTTCGGTTCGCCGCCCTACGTCTATGCTCTGGCGGGAACGCTTGGGCCGTGGATCGGCGGCATCGCCGTCGTTCTGATCGCGGCCGGAACGTTCGGCGGCCTTGTGCTCGCGCCGCCGGACTATCTGCAGGGCGACAGCTTCCGCATCATCTACATCCATGTGCCGAGCGCCTATATCAGCATGATGGCGTATGTGATCCTGGCAGTCGCCGCGGCCATCGGTTTCATCTGGCACCTGAAGCTCGCCCATGCGGTCGCGGTCAGCATCGCGCCGATCGGCGCATCATTCACGTTTCTCGCGCTTGCGACCGGCGCGATCTGGGGCAAGCCGACCTGGGGCACGTTCTGGCAGTGGACGGATCCGCGCATGATGTTCGAGTTGCTGCTGCTTTTTCTGTACCTGGGCTATATGGCGTTGCGCGCCGCGTTCGAGGACAGAGACAAGGCGGACCGCGTCAGTGCGATCCTCGGCGTCGTCGGCGTCGTCAACGTACCGATCATTCATTATTCGGTGATCTGGTGGAACAGCCTGCACCAGGGTCCGACGATTTCGCGGCTCGACGGCCCGACGATCACGATGGACATGCTCGCGCCCTTGCTCATCATGATCGTCGGGTTTACGTTCTGCTTCGCCTGGCTTCTGTTGAGCCGCCTGCAGGGCGAAATCGTCGAGCGCGAATACGCAGCGCGCTGGCTCAGGGAACTCGTCGGGGAGTCCCGCTGATGAGCAGCTTTCTCCAGATGGGGGGCTATGCCGCTTACGTTTGGCCGGCGTACGGTATTACACTTCTGGTTCTGGTGCTCAACATCTGGTCGGCCAGGCGCGACCACAGGCGCAAGCTCGACCGCGTGCGGCTTTCGGCCAGCCGTGAGGAAACCTCGAAACGGCCAACGGTAAGGAGGCTCGGATGACTCCCAGACGACGGCGAAGGTTGCTGCTGATCGGCCTCGTGCTCACCGGCGTGGTTGTCTCCGCAGTACTGGCGCTGCGCGCGTTCCAATTGAATCTCCAGTACTTCTTCAGCCCGACACAGATTGCCGACGGCGAAGTCGGCGATGCTCGCAGATTCAGGCTCGGCGGCATGGTGCTCGAGGAAAGCATCGAGCGGGAGGAGGGGAGTCTCACCGTGAACTTCGTCGTCACGGACTATCTGCATTCCGTGCCCGTCAGCTACACGGGCGTGTTGCCGGATCTCTTTCAGGAAGGCAAGGGCGTGGTCACGCTCGGTAGCATGGACCCGTCCGGTCATTTCGTGGCCGAAGAAGTACTGGCGAAGCACGACGAGAACTACATGCCGCCTGAAGTCGCCGAGGCGCTCGAGCAGGCGCGGGAGCGCGAACAGCTGTGATCCCCGAGTTCGGCCAGTTTGCGCTCGTGCTCGCGCTTTGTCTTAGCGTATCGCAGGCCGTGCTGCCGCTGGTCGGCGCCCACAGCGGCCGCAGCGATTTCATGGCGCTTGCGAGACCCACGGCCGCCGGGCAATTCGTATTTGTGGCGCTGGCTTACGTCGTGCTTACCCAGGCGTTTCTCGCGGACGATTTCAGTGTCCGCTATGTCGCACAGAACTCCAATACGGAGCTGCCCACCGCCTACAAATTTGCGGCAGTCTGGGGCGGACATGAAGGTTCCCTGCTGCTGTGGAGCATGATCCTCGCCGTCTGGACGCTTGCAGTCGCTGCCGCAAGCCGCGCCCAGCCGGCCATGTTCGCGAGCCGGGTCATCGGCGTGCTTGGAATCGTAAGCGCCGGCGTGCTCGCGTTCACGATTTTCACGTCGAACCCGTTCGACCGTCTGATTCCCGCGGCGTTCGAGGGCAATGATCTCAACCCGCTGCTGCAGGATCCGGCCATGGTCGCGCACCCGCCTATGCTCTATGTCGGCTAGGTGGGCCTGGCGGTACCGTTCGCATTTGCGGTCGCCGCGCTGCTGACCGGGCGTCTGGACAAGAACTGGGCGCGCTGGACCCGGCCGTGGACGGTGATCGCATGGATGTTCCTGACTCTTGGCATCGCACTGGGGAGCTGGTGGGCGTACTACGAGCTCGGCTGGGGAGGCGGGTGGTTCTGGGATCCGGTCGAGAACGCGTCGTTCATGCCGTGGCTCATGGGTACGGCACTTCTGCACTCACTGGCAGTGACGGAGAAGCGGGGAATCTTCAAGAGCTGGACCGTACTGCTTGCGATCGCCGCGTTTTCGCTGAGCCTTCTCGGCACGTTCCTCGTGCGTTCGGGGGTACTGATCTCGGTGCACGCCTTTGCCTCCGACCCGACCCGCGGGCTCTTCATACTCATGCTGCTCGGGCTGATTTCGGGCGGCGCCTTGCTGCTCTACGCCGCACGCGCGAAGCTCATGGTCGCCGAAGGCGGTTTTCGCCTGCTGTCGCGCGAAGCGTTCCTCATGGCGAACAACATCCTGCTCGTCGCGGCCACCGGAGCGGTGCTTTTCGGCACGCTCTATCCGCTGTTCCTCGACGCGCTCGAACTCGGCAAGATTTCAGTCGGGCCGCCGTACTTCAATCTAGTGTTTCTGCTGCCGATGCTGCCGCTCGTCCTTTTGCTCGGCGCCGGCATGCATGCCTGGTGGATGAAAATGAACGCCAGCGCGCTCGTCATGAAGCTCGCCTGGCCCGCGGGGGTTGCGATCGCTTTGGGCGTTGTATTGCCGCTTGTGGTGTTCGGACAATCTTCGTTCATGACGGCGATCGGTGTAATTGCAGGCCTTTGGGTCTGCGGCGCCGCATTGCTCGATCCGCTGCGCCGGCTGTTGCGTCCGCAACAGGGCATGCGGCTCACCCGCGCCGCCTGGGGTATGTTCCTTGCGCACTTCGGTGTCGGCATCTTCATTCTCGGTGCGACCGTCACGTCGGCGTACAACGTCGAGACCGACCGCGGCGTCTCGCCCGGCGACCGCTGGGAGACCGGCGGATACGAGTTCGTGTTTCGCGGCGTTCGCGATGTTCCGGGACCGAATTTCGACGCCGTGGAAGGCGAAGTGGAACTCCGGCGCGGCGGCGAACTGATTGCGCTGTTGACGCCGCAGAAACGCGTCTACCGCGTGCAGCAGAGCCCGATGACCGAGGCTGCGATCGACGGCAGGATTCATCGTGACGTATTCGTCGCGCTCGGCGATTCGCTGGGTGGCGGCGCCTGGAGTCTCAGAATCCAGATCAAGCCGCTGATACGCTTCATCTGGTACGGCTGCGCGATCATGGCGCTCGGCGGACTGCTGGCCGCGACCGATCGCCGCTACAGGCGAGTACCCGAGCGCTCCACGTCCAGTGCCGCCGTCGGGCACGGCGCGGCAGGGGAGGCTTGACCATGTGGCGATATGCGATTCCTGTGGGGATCCTGGCCGTGCTGGCCGTGTTTCTTGCACGCGGCCTCACTCTCAATCCCGGCTATGTGCCGTCTCCGCTCATCGGCAAGCCCGCGCCGGCATTCGAGTTGCCGGGGCTCAGGAACCCGGATGCGCGCGTCGGTTCGGACGTATTCGACGGGCAATTGTCCCTGCTGAACGTCTGGGCGACCTGGTGCGTCGGTTGCCGCCAGGAACACGGCTTCCTCGTCGAACTTGCGAACAGCGGTGGTATCCCGATCTACGGTCTGAACTGGAAGGACGACCGTGACACGGCGCTGCAGTGGCTCGATCGACTCGGCGATCCCTACGTGGCCTCGGCCGTCGACGTGGACGGTGACGTGGCGATCGATTGGGGCGTCTACGGCGCACCCGAGACCTTCCTGATTGGCCGGGACGGAACGGTTCTTTACAAGCACATCGCGCCCCTGACGGCAGAAATCTGGCAGGAGCGCTTCGTGCCGATCATCGCCGAGAAGTGCGGCAGTTTCCCCTGTCTGCAAGCCGGCGCCCCATGACACAGCGGCTGCTCGCGCTGATCCTGTCGACGTTTCTGGCGGGCGTTTGCGGGGCGCAATCCGTCGAGGACCTCAGCGACCCCGCGTTGAATGCGCGTTACCAGGCCCTGATACGCGAAGTGCGCTGCCTCGTCTGTCAGAACCAGACGATCGCCGATTCCAATGCCGACCTTGCATCCGATCTACGCCGCGAGATCCGTGAAATGCTCGAATCGGGCGCGACGGACAACGAGATTTCCGACTTCCTTGTCGCACGATACGGCGATTTCGTGCTCTACCGCCCCCCTGTACAGCCGAATACCTGGGTATTGTGGGGCGGGCCGGCGGCCATGGTCGTCATCGGCCTTGTCGTGTTTGCGCGCGTGATGCGTACACGTTCCCGTCAG
>JAQAJI010000109.1 GCA_028278665.1 Candidatus Rariloculus versatilis | reverse complement strand
CTTCACTGCAACGTCAGCCAACGGCGGTCAACCACAGGTACAATCCACTCGCCGCCCGCAAGCTCGAGGAGACCAACATGGAACTGGCCGACCGCCAATGCGTACCTTGTCGCGGGGGTGTCCCGCCGATGGCCTCGGAGGACGCCGAAACCCTGCTCGCGGAACTCGGCGGAGGCTGGACGCTGAACTCCGCCGGACATCTCGAACGCGCGTATCCATTCGGGAATTTCGTCGCCGCGATGGACTTCGCCAACCGGGTGACGGACATCGCCGAGGAGCAGGCCCATCACCCCGACCTTTACGTCCGCTGGGGCCAGTGCACGGTCGAGATCTGGACGCACAAGATCAGCGGCCTGACCGAGAGCGATTTCTATCTCGCCGCGAAAGTCGATCGTGCGTGGACGCAGTCCATCGAGGAGCAGACAGCCGGCTGACGGTCCCCGGTCGCCCGGCGGCACGTTGAGCTGACGTCGCAAGGCCCGGAACCGGTCTTCCGATCTCCGATTCCGAACCGCTTGCCGGTCGTTCCGGCGCGGGCTGCATTACAGCGTGAGGCGCGCGGCGCCTGACGGGGAAGTCAGGCGCCAACGCTGGAATCGCTGCGTGCCCCGGCGGTCCGTGTGCCGAATTACCGAGCCGTCCGCCGCGTTACAGATACGCGTAGACCGCCGTCAGCCCGCCGATGACGCTCGCAAGGAAGATGCTGTGCCGGAAGGTGAAGCGGAATAGCTGACCTTCCTGGCTGCGCGCCATTCCCGTCGCCGCGACGGCGACTGCGAGACTTTGCAGGCTGATCATCTTGCCCATGACGCCGCCGGCCGAGTTGGCCGATGCCATGATCGCCGGATCGAGGCCAAGCTCTCTTGCAGTCACGACCTGCAGGTTGCCGAATAGCGCGTTCGCAGACGTATCGCTTCCGGTCAGGAACACTCCGAGCCAGCCGAGCATCGCGCTGAAATACGGGAAGAGCGCGCCCGTTGCAGCGAAAGCGAGGCCGAGCGTCACAGTCGCACCCGAGTAGTTCATGAGGAAGGCGAGACCGAGCACGGAGGCGATCGTCAGCAGCGAGAAGAACAGTTGCTGCACGACGGCTCCAAGCAGCTTGATGTAGGTCATGATCGGCATGCGCAGCAGCAGCGCCGCGGCCATCGTCGCGAAAGCGCAAGCCGTGCCCGCAGCCGAGAGCCAGTTCAGGTTGTATACGGCCGCGTAGGGCGCCGGCGATTCGACGACCGGCTGGACGCGCTCGACGACGTTGTGCAGACCTGGCCATTGGATCGCGACCGACACGCTGTTGAGCACGCGCGTCCCCCAGCCGCTGCCCCACAGCAGCACGAAGAACACGAGAAACAGGTACGGCGACCATGCGAGCAGTGTCGGGCCGAGCCCGTGCTTCTTTACGGTCGTTGCGACCTCGGAGTCGCCCTCGAGGTGGAAGGAGTCCGACGGTTGCCAGAACTTGAAGAGAACGCCCAGGGCGATGATCGCAGTCAGCGCCGCGACGATGTCGACGAGTTCCGGGCCGAAAGTGCTTGAAATGAACAGTTGCATCGACGCGAATGCGACGCCGCAGACAATGGCCGCGGGTAGTACGCCGTTCAACGCCCGAAAGCCGCCCATGACCCAGACCAGGTAACCCGGGATGAACACCGAGATCGGCGCACAGATCCTGCCGACCCAGGTGCTCAGGAGCGCCTCGTCCAGCCCGGTGATGCCGGCGAGCGTAATGACTGGAATGCCGATCGAACCGAACGCGACCGGAGCGGTGTTGGCGAGCAGACAGATGCCCGCGGCGAAGAACGGCGAGAACCCGAGCCCCGTCAGCATGGCCGCGGCCACCGCGACGGGCGTGCCGAAGCCTGCACCGCCCTCGATGAACGCGCCGAACGCGAACGCGATGAGCATGGCCTGCAGGCGCCTGTCGTGCGTAAGTCCGCCGATCGAGTCCTTGATGATTTCGAAGTTGCCGGTCTCGAGCGTGATCCGGTACAGCACGATCGCCCAATAGACGATCCAGCCGATCGGAAAGAGGCCGAAGGCCGCGCCGTAGACCGTGGAGCTGACAGCGAGCGAGGGCGGCATGCCGTAGATGCCGATCGCGACGATCGCGGCGGCGGCGAGACCCGAAAGCGCCGCGATCCAGGCGGGCCGGCGCAGGACGCCGATCAGGAGCAGCAGGACGAATATCGGAAGGGCCGCGGCCAGCGCCGACCAGGCGAGGCTATCCGCAATGGGTAGGTAGTCCTGCTGCCACATGAAGGGATCTCCCTGAGCGTTTTTATTGGTATGGAAACGGTGGCCGGCGCGGCTGCGCCCGCATGATCAGAACAAGTTGCTGTAGTCGATCACTTCCTCGAAGTAGCCCGTTACGGTCAGCGTCACGGTGACCGGATACTCGTTGTAGTTGAGCCAGTACCAGCCGTGCTCGCCGGCGAAGGGTGCAACGAGGGAACCGTTGTCGCCGGCGCCTTCCTGGTGTTCGCGGTACCGGACCCAGTAGTCGGGGCTGACCTCAGGATCGTGCCCGTGGAAGTCCGAATAGACCGTGCCCCGGTCGACCTGCCAGGTGAAGACTATGACCTTGCCCGTTTCCAGTACGGTCTTAAGTTCCGTTTCGCGCTCAGCGTCGATCGTGATCTGGAACGTTTCCGTACGCGCGGGCTCACCGGCATTCTGGTAGATCGAGGGGTTCGGCAGCGGAACGGGTTGGCCGAAATCGGGAATCTCGGCCTCGAACACGGTTTCGTTGCCGCCGGTCACATCGACGATCTCGAGCGTTCGCGTCGGTTCCTGACCGAGTTCCAGAAAGCCGGTTATGCGGCCGATGCCCGTCGGATCGACGCCGTATTCCGCAGGCAGGATGACCGCGACGAGAACGATGACTGCGACGACGCCGGCGGCCACTGCGCTTTGCGCGATGCGCCTGCCCGACGGCGGCTTGAAATCGGCGGGTGATGACGGTTCTGTCATGTGGCTCGGACCTTGGCTTGACTGCGGCACAGTTTACACGGCAACGCAGCTCGGAACGAGCGGACTCCTGCTCGCCGGATGCGCCCGGGAGTCCGTGGCGAATGCTCCGCTGCGTTCGGCGGAGGGCCGTCTCGCCGGTCCGGCTACGTTGCCGGGCTTTGCCGCCGGCTAGCAGCCCGTGGTGAAAGTCCCGCGTCGCACCGAGGCCGGCGAGGCGCCCGCCCGGCAAGGCGCGAGGAGGGAGAATATCGGGAATATGCGACCGACGAGCAACGCAGGCGGGCGGGATGCATCGTCGGTCGAATGCAGTGGGACTTTTACCACGGGCTGCTAGAGCCCCAGGATCGCGACCAGAATGCCTGCAAGCACGGCGCCGGCGATCGGTCCGACGACGGGAACCGCCGCATACTCCCAGCCCGAGCTGCCCTTGCCCTTGATCGGCAGGAGCGCGTGCGCGATGCGCGGCCCGAGATCGCGAGCGGGATTGATCGCGTAGCCCGTCGGCCCGCCGAGCGAGAGCCCGATGCCCCAGACGAGCAGCCCCACGAGAATGGGGCCGATGCCGGGTTCCAGTCCGCCGGGAGCGAGGTTTTCGGAGAACATCGCTGCGGCGACAAACACGAGCACGAACGTGCCGATGACTTCGCTCGCGAGGTTCGACGGCAGGTGCTTGACAGCCGGTGACGTGCAGAAACAGGCGCGTTTGGCCGCGGGGTCTTCGGTCAGCGCCCAGTGCGGCAGGTAGTGCAGCCAGACGATGGTCGCACCGAGCGCCGCGCCGAGCATCTGGCCCGCGACATAGATTGCGGTCTGGCTCCAGTCGCCGGTGTAGACGCTCACGCCGATCGTGACGGCGGGGTTGATGTGGCCGTTGCTGCCGACCGCGAGCGCGACGATGACGCCGGAGACTACCGCGAACCCCCAGGCGGTCGTGATGGCGATCCAGCCCGCGCCCTCGCCGTACGAACCCTTGAGAAGGACGCCGGCGACGACGCCGTTGCCAAGCAGCAGCAGGGTCATCGTTCCGAGCAGTTCGCCGAGAAATGCGCTAGACATCGGCGCTCGTCCGGTGATCGATGGGCCTTGCGTGCATTCGTCGTCCCTTCTTTGCGGCTAGTCGTCGGCAGATACCCAGTCGAACGATCGCGTGACGGCCTTCTGCCAGGATCGGTACAGCCGTGCGCGTTCGGAACCGTCCATGGAGGGCTCGAACTGCCGGTCGAGCGCCCAGTTGCGCCTGAGGTCCTCGAGATCCGTCCAGTAGCCGACGGCGAGGCCCGCCGCATAGGCGGCGCCGAGCGCGGTCGTTTCGGCGACCTTCGGCCGGAGCAGCGGCACATCGAGGATGTCTGCCTGAAACTGCATGAGCAGCTCGTTGGCGACCATGCCTCCATCCGCACGCAGCGTGCTGGCCGGGATACCGGAGTCGCGCTCCATCGCCTCGATCACTTCGCGGGTCTGAAACGCCGTCGCCTCGAGCGCCGCGCGTGCGATGTGGTGCCGGTTCGCGTACCGGGTCAGGCCGACGATGCAGCCGCGCGCGCACGCCGTACACTGCGGCGCGTAGAGGCCCGAGAATGCCGGCACGAGATAGACATCGCCATTGTCGTCAACCTCGCGCGCCAGGGCCTCGATGTCGGCGCTGTTCTCGATGAGGCCGAGATTGTCGCGCAGCCACTGCACGAGCGCGCCAGTGATCGCAATGGAACCTTCAAGCGCGTAACGGGGTGCTTCGGCGCCGAGCCGGTAGGCGACCGTCGTGAGGAGCCCTGCCGCCGATGGCACCGGCTCCGTGCCGGTGTTCATGAGCAGGAAACAGCCCGTACCGTAGGTATTTTTCGCTTCACCAGGTTCGAAACAGGCCTGACCGACGAGAGCGGCCTGCTGATCTCCGAGAATGCCGGCGATGTTCACGCCGGCGAGCGGCCCGACGCTTGCGGTTCGGTAGACCTCGCTCGACGCGACAATGCGCGGCAACACCGAGCGCGGCACATCGAACGTCGCGAGCAGATCGTCGTCCCAGTCGAGCGTTGCGAGGTTCATGAGCTGGGTACGGCTCGCGTTGGTGACGTCGGTGACGTGCAGGCCGTTGGCCAGCCCGCCCGTGAGCTGCCATACGAGCCAGGAGTCGACCGTGCCGAAAAGCGCATCGCCCGCTTCGGCTTTATCGCGTGCGCCGGGCACGTTGTCGAGCAGCCACCTGAGCTTCAGTCCGCTGAAGTAACTGGCGAGCGGCAGCCCCGTTGCGGCGCGGAACCGGTCCTGACCGCCGTCGCGGGCAAGGGCGGCCACGAGATCGTCTACGCGCGTGTCCTGCCAGACGAGCGCGTTGTGAAGCGGCTTGCCGGTCAGGCGATCCCAGAGCACCGTCGTTTCGCGCTGATTCGTGATGCCGATGGCGGCGAGGTCGCGTGGTGCCAGTTCGGCGTTGGTCAGTGCGGTTGCGATGACCTCTTCGGTGTTGCGCCAGATTTCGGCCGGATCGTGTTCGACCCAGCCGGGTTTCGGAAAGATCTGCTCGTGCGCCTTGCGCGCCTCGACGATTACAGTGCCCGCGTGGTCGAAGACGATGAACCGCGTGCTGGTCGTGCCCTGATCGATGGCACCGACATAGTCGGCCATGGCGTGCTCGCTATCCCGGAATGCGGCTGCGTTGCGCAGCTATTGCGCCGGCGGCCGCGGCCGCCCGTAGTGGTCCATCCGGCCCGATACGGGGTTCGGATAGTGGAACGGCGGCACGAACGCGGCGGGGTAGGGGTCGTAGGGCACCGATTGCGGCCCGTCCGGGGGCAGCCGGTCGAACGGCGCGAAGATCCCCGACGAGCGCTCGGCCCAGCCGTCCTCGTAGAGCGTATAGAAGGTCTGGTAGCCGTGCAGGTAGTCGATCTTCCAGACGCCGTCCTCCTTGACGAACTCGTTCTCGTAGATGCCCGCGCCCCACTGGGCGTTCGTTTCGTGAATGCTGAACATCACGAACAGGCGCGATCTGACATTGGCCGACAGACCGTCGTCGGCGACGTGCACGACTGGCTGCAGATGCATGTGATTGAACAGCCGATCTGGCGCCGGCCCGATCGGGCTCAGATTGTGCATGTACTCGCGCACGCGCTCATGGCCGTAGAAGACGCCGCGGCCGAGAATCTCGACGATGCCCTCGTCCGCGAAAAGGTCCGCGACATCGTCGTGCATCGACTTGTCGACGTAATGCCCGTAGACGCTGGACAGGTTTTCCAGTGCCTCGACATCGCGCAGGCGCTGTACCTCTTGCTCGGCTGCCGCGACTGCCTGTTCAAGTTCCGCGATCACCGCGTCAAGCGCCGCATCGTCGGGGCTTGTCGTTGCGTCCGCGGCCGGGTCGGGCGCCTGCGAGCAGGCCGCGAGGAGCGCGGCCAGGCCGGCACAGAGGAACGGACGAATGTTTGCTTTTCGCATGGTTCGCTCCGTCAGTTGCCGGTCACGGGGTTTGGATAATGGAACGGAGGGATGAAGACGCCCGGATAGGGCTCGTAATCCACACTCGGCGGTTGGTCCGGTTCGACGCCGCGCCCCAGCGAATGGGCGCGCACGTCCGCAGCGTCGACGTTGAGCCAGCCGCCTTCGTAGGGTGCGATGAACGTCGCAAACCAGTGGAGCTTGCTGATCTTCCAGACGCCGTCTTCCTTTACGTATTCGTTTTCGTACGGCCCTTCGCCCCAGTTTCCTCCGGAGCCCGAGCCGTGGGTGCCGGTCAGGATCAGTGCCCGCCAGCGGCCGCGCGCCGACAACCCATCGTCGGCGATCGTCAGGACGGGCTGAAGCTGCATGTGGTTGAACAGCACGCCTTCGAGCGGGCCGTGCTCGCCGTCGCTGAGGCTGTAAAGGTAATTGCGGATGCTGTCCTTGCCGACGTAGACGCCGCCTGGACCGATCTCCATCGTCGCGTCGTCGGTAAAGAGATCCAGAACGTGTTCCCAGAGCATCTTGTCGACGTAGTAGCCGTAACTGCGCTGCAGGATCTCGATCTCGTTGATGTCGTTGACGCGCTCCGCGCGTGCGCTAAGCCCGTCAAGCCTGGCCTGCGCCGCGGCGATCCTTGCTGCGGTGTCGCCGGCGTTCTGAGCCTGAGCCGCGCCCGAGATTGCCAGCACGCAGATTGCAATGAGCAGCGGGGCGCGGGGAATCGCGCGCTGCGTTCGAGCCGCAAGGGACGGCAACGCGCCGGTTTGCGTGTCAGCGGACGCTCGCTGCGATCCGGATCGCTCGCGCCTGTCCGGGTGGACGCCGTACCCACCGCGCTGCTGCGCGGGACTCCTGTCATCGAATGCCCCACCCCGCCATGCATTGCAGCTATTCATTGCAGATTCCCTCCTCGCAACGGCCCGATACGGGGTTCGCATAGTGGTAGGGAGGCAGGTATGCGCCGGGATAAGACTCGTACTCCTCGGTCGGCGGACGGTCGGGCGGAAAGTCCTCGGCGACTCCGGCCATCGGGATCGTTTCGAAATGCCACCCGGGTTCATACGGCGCGGCGAGTGTCTGGTACCAATGGATCTTGTGGAACTTCCAGGTACCGTCTTCCTTGATGTATTCGTTTTCGTACGGTCCTTCGACCCAGGCTGCGCTTTCGCCGTGCTGGCCGACCTGGATCAGCGCCCGCCAGCGGCCCTTGGCGGTAAGACCGTCCGGAGCGACGTTTACGACGCCCTGCATGATGATGTAGTTGAAGAGCTGGCCTGCCTCGCGGCCGCCGCCGACGAGTTGCCGCATGTACTCGCGGATCCGTTCCTTGCCGACGTAGACGCCTGCGCCGGCATACTCGACCGAGGTTTCGGGATCGTCGGCGAAAAGGTCGCCGAGTTCGCGCCAGAGTCCCTTGTCCA
This sequence comes from Candidatus Rariloculus versatilis, assembly GCA_028278665.1. Taxonomy (GTDB): domain Bacteria; phylum Pseudomonadota; class Gammaproteobacteria; order Steroidobacterales; family Rariloculaceae; genus Rariloculus; species Rariloculus versatilis. Next base: position 505 of record JAQAJI010000109.1, on the reverse strand, counting down.
GGTAGTAGCCATAGGCGCGCTGCAGGCGCTTGATGGCCTTTGTGTCCTCAAGCAGCCCGATTTCCGTTTCGAGCTCCAGAAGTCGCGAGTCAAGTGCGGCGAGCCTCGCGATCCGCTCGTCGGTGTCTTGCGCGAGCACGCTCGCCGCAAGCAAGGCCGGCAACACGGCAAGCGGCAGGATGTTCCTGCGGTTTTTCGATGGCATGATCTGAAATTGCCCCCGCGGTTCTTGTCTGCTCCGCGACGCGCTGTCGGGCGCCGGCACTACGGTGCGTTGCAAAACGTACAGCCGGTCGTCCCGGCGACCGTGCGCGTTCGGCGTCTATTATCGAGCAAATCGACAGTGAACGCAACGCAGCGACGCGCGCGGCCCGCGGTCATTCGCCGCCGATGAATTCCGGTGCGTCGCAAGGGTCGCATTGGATATCCTCGACCGGTTCGCGCGCGGCGAGAGCTGCGACCCAATCGCGAATCCGCAGGCCATCCACATGTTGCGTGTAGAACT
>JAQAJI010000108.1 GCA_028278665.1 Candidatus Rariloculus versatilis | reverse complement strand
GTCGGGGATGTCGCGAAGCTGCTTGCGCGTCGCGTCGCCGGCGGGCGACTCGAGCTTGATGACGTCGGCGCCGAGAAAGCCCATGAGCTGGCTCGACGTCGGCCCCGCCTGCACGTGCGTCATGTCGAGGATTCGGATGCCCGACAGTGCTTTGTCCATGACTCGAATGCTCCGCGATTACTTGTACGGCAGATGGTACGGCTGACGCAGACGCAGGCAGATGCGCGCGTGGCGGGAGTCCATGACCGCTGTCCTGTCCACGATTACTTGTACATGGTCTGGCGTTTCGTGCCGGGCGCCCATTCGCTCGGATCGATCCAGATATTGATCACCGCCGACTTGCCCGTGCCGTTCACGGACTCGCGCGCGCGCCGCAGCGCGGCTGCGATCTGTTTCGGATCGCGCACCTCCTCGCCGTAGCCGCCAAGCATTTCGGCGAACTTCGAAAACGGCACGTCGCCGAGCAGGTTGCCGACGTTGCCGCGCTCTTCGCCGTACTTCGCGAGCTGTCCGTAGCGGATCTGGTTCATCGCGGAGTTGTTGCCGATCACCGCGATGTACGGGGCGCCGAAGCGGTTGGCCGTCTCCATGTCGAACGCCGTCATGCCGAAGGAGCCGTCGCCGTAGTAGCAGAGCACCTCCTTGTCTGGATGCGCGAGCTTCGTCGCCATCGCGAATCCCGTGCCGACGCCGAGCCCGCCGAGCGCGCCGGGATCCATCCAGTTGCCCGGCGCGCGCGGCTGGACGGCCTGGGCGCTGATCGTCACGACATCGCCGCCGTCGCCGATGTAGACGGTGTCCTCGGTCAGGAACTCGTTGAGCTCCCAGGCGACGCGGTAGGGATGGATCGGTTCGGCGTCGGAAAGGAACAGCGGCATGAGCCGCTCGGTCTTCTGCACCTCGATGGATCTCAGATGCTCAAGCCAGGCCTTGCGGCGTGTCGCGCCGTTGTCGCCGCCGGCCGTCGCGGCGTCGCAGACGGCGCCGAGGATCACGCCGGGGTCGCCTACGAGCCCGAGCGAGACGTCGCGGTTCTTCGCGACCGTTCGGTAATCGAGGTCGATGTGGACGATCGTCGCGTCGTCGCGCAGGCGCTTGCCGTAGCCCATGCGGAAGTCGAACGGCGTGCCGACGATGACGATGACATCGGCCTGCTTGAACGCGTCGCCGCGCGTGCGGTAAAAGTAGTGCGGGTCGCCGGGCGGCAGGAGGCCGCGCGAGGCGCCGTTCATGTAGGCGGGTATGTTGAGCGTCCTGACGAGCTCGAGCGCCTGCTCGTGGCCGCGCGACATCCAGACCTGGGCGCCGAGCAGGATCGCGGGACGCTCCGACTCGACGAGCAGCCGCGCGAGTTTCTCGACATCGTCCGGATCGCCGAGCGACTTCGTCGAGGCGCGGTAGCTGCCGGGTTCGGGGACCGTGACGTCGCCGATCGGGACCTCGCGGTCGAGGATGTCGCGCGGAATCTCAAGATAGCTCGGACCCGGCGCGCCGGCGAAACATTCGCGGGCCGCCATCGCGACCATGTCGGCGATGCGCTCCGTCGAACGCACGCCTGCGGAGAACTTGGTGATCGGCGCCGCGATGTCGACATGCGGCAGGTCCTGCAGCGAGCCCATCTTGTGCTGGGAAAGCGCGCCCTGGCCGCCGATGTGCAGCACCGGGCTCTCGGAACGGAACGCCGTCGCGATGCCCGTGAGCGCATTGGTGAAGCCCGGTCCCGCCGTCGTGATCACGCAGCCGAGCCCGCCGGTCTGGCGCGCGTAACCGTCGGCCGCGTGGGCTGCGACCTGTTCGTGGCGCACGTCGATGATCCTGATGTCGTGGTCGATACAGCCGTCATAGGTGTCGATGATGTGCCCGCCGCAGAGCGTGAATACCGTGTCGATGCCCTCGTTGGCCAGCGCCTGTGCCACGAGGTGACCGCCGGAGATGACGTCGGCGTCGGTGCTCTTTCTCGCCAGCGTGTCGTCGGCGGTCGTCGTCTTCAGTTGTCGTGCAGGGATTGTCATGGAGTCGCTCCGAATGATCGATGCAGTTGTCGGCACGCCAGGCAGGTCTGGCCACGGCCCGGCCTGCGGCGTTCGCTGAATGTGGCGCGTTTTCGCTCGATGGCTTCGACGTCATTGCTTGCGCGGCGGTATACGGTATACCACGGTTCCAACGTCGGCAATGCGTCGTCTCGGCGGTGTTCCGGCCCGATAGACGGCCGCGGCGGCCCTCCACTGTCCCGGCGCGAGAGACTGCAGCAAACGCTGTGAACTCGCCCCCGCCACCGGGCCGGTTCCCTGGATCGGGGGTGTTCAGGCCGCCGCCCTCAGGCCGTGCCACGCGCCGGCCGATGCGCAGCTGCAAGGTCCGTGTTGCACCGTTGGTGCCTGCATGCTGCTGTGGCCAGGCCGCCGGCGTATTCAGAATGCAAGCACGAGCTTGCCGAAGTGGCTGCTCGACTCCATGGCCCGGTGTGCTTCGGCTACCCGCTCGACGGGGTAGACCTCGTGGATCAGCGGCGCGATTCGCCCGGTCGCAAAGAGCGGCATGACGACCCGATCGAACTCCTCGACGATCGCGGCCTTCTCCGCGATCGGCCGCGGCCTCAGTACCGAGCCGATGATCCGCTGGCGCTTGACCATGAGTCTTGCGAGGTTGAATTCGGCCTTCGGTCCGCCCATGACGCCGATGAGCACGAGGCGACCGCCGACGCCGAGCGACCGGAGGTTGCCTCCGAGATAGGGGCCGCCGATGTGATCGAGAATGACATTGGCGCCGGCCTTTTTCGTGTAGCCGTGCACGGCGGCGGAGAAGTCCTCCGACTGGTAGTCGATCACGAGGTCCGCGCCGAGTTCCCTGACTCGCTCGACCTTGCCCGGCGATGCCGTCACGATGACCCGGCTGGCCGGGGCCAGCGCCTTGCAAAGCTGCAGCCCCGCGGTGTTGACTCCGCCGCCCCCGCCATGCAGCAGCAGGGTCTCGCCGTCGGCCAGTCCCGCGAGCATGAAGAGATTCATGTATGCCGTGATGTAGGTCTCGCAGATGCACGCCGCCTGCTCGAACGTCATGGCGTCGGGTATGCGCATGACATGCCCGGTGTGGGCGGTCGCGTATTCGGCATAGCCGCCCCCGCCGACGAGGGCGATCACGCGCTCGCCGACCGAAAGCGTTTCGATACCCGGACCGAGTTCGGCGACCGTGCCCGCGACTTCGAGCCCGAGAATGTCCGACTCGCCGGGCGGCGGCGGATAGTTGCCGAGCCGCTGCACGATGTCGGGCCGGTTGACCGAGGTCGCCGCAACCTCGATGAGCACCTGGCGTTCTCCCGGTTCGGGTTTGTCGGCCTCGCCGACGTACAGCACCTCCGCGCCGCCGAAGCCGTCCATGAGAACGGCCTTCATCAGTCCTCCTGGTCGCTTGCGTCGCGCGAGTACTTCGCCGGGCAGCCTGCCATGTAGATGCCCGAGGCGACGTTGTTCTCGCAGAAGGCACGGGCACGCGCCACCTGTTCCTCGATCGCCGCGATCGTCTCGTCGAACGTCGTGACGATCCCGTGGACGGGGATGTTGATCGCGGGGTCGAGGCCGTAGCGTTCGACGCTGTCGAGGTAGGCGCCGCCCCACCAGTGCCAGGTCCAGTTCCAGGTCGTGAAGTCGCCCTCGAGGAAGATCCGGTGCTCCGGCACGTAAGCGAAGACCGCGTTCGCCATGTGCAGGTGCCCTACAGCGTGATAGACATCGACGCGCATCGTTTCGTCCTCGAGGATGAGATGCTCTTCGACGGGCATGAACTTCAGCGGCTGCGGATCGAGCGCGAGCGCATCGGGGAAGTTCGGCGCCGGACGCGAGATCATCTCCCTGAAAATGCCCTCGTTGCCGCGCTCGGCGATGATCGTGAGTCCGCGCGATACCGCCGCCCGCACGCCGCCGCTGTGGTCGAAGTGATGGTGCGAGACGATGACCTCGGTGACCTCCTTGCCGGGGACGAGCGTGTTGGCGAGATCGATTCGCGCTAGCGTGGCCGTTTCGTTGCCGTACGCTTCGAACATCGTCAGGTGATCGTCGAACTCGATGACGCCGCCGCCGTTATTGCCGTAACGAACGTCCCAGACGCCCTCGGCGATCTGCGTCGCCTGCGCTTCGGCAACCTGTCCGCCAAAACCCGGCGCGCTTGCCTGCTCGGGAAACGGTCCGGGGTCGTCGACGTCGATACGGTAGGAATCCACGTTGAAGTAGCTCATCGTCGCGTCGCGCCAGTCGACGTTGTGCGTGATCCCGACCGGCAGCCTGACGCCGTCGAACGGCAGGTAGCCCGTGAACCACGCGGTGTTCGTCACCTCGCCAAGCGTCGTGCTGCCGGAGATCCAGCGTACCCAGGCCGGCAGGTCCGTGGTCGGATCGATCGCCATCCACAAGGTGTCACCCGTTTCGATCGTGAACTCGACCACGAGCAGCCCGTCCTCCACGTGCACCGGTCCAAACCCGGTTTCCGGGTCGAGCGCCTCGAGGACGGCCGGCAGCGGGTGGTCGAGCATCGCGACGCCTGTCTGTAGCGTGCTCGTCTCGTCCCAGGAGTGGCCGCGCTCGTTTGCGAACGGAAACAGGAGGCCGCGCCGGTCGCGGTTCACGGCGCGCTCGTTCGCGAGATCGAAGCTGCGCTCGGCCGCAACGGCTGCCTGCCACTTCACCGGCGCGCGCGGATGCGGCGAGAGATTGCCGCCGCCATTCTGGTACAGGTACTGGCCGAAGCCCGTGACCACGAAGTTGTCGAGTTCCTGCAGGCGCTCGAGTCCGCCCATGGCTTCGGCGGCCCGCTCGACGAGCGCGCGTGGCTGCTCCTGCGCGAGCGCCGTGCCCGACAGCAACGCGACGGCGAGCGTGCCGAGGCCGGCCAAAACTACAAGTACCTTTTTCGTGTGATGCATGGTGTTTCCCCATTCTGCTCCGCTTGCGGAGCGTGGCCCTGTATCGGTCGTGAGTATAGGCGCAGGTGCAGATGTTGTGGGTTACACTTCCTGCCGCTCGCGCAAGAAGACGAAGAACGAACAGACTTCAGGGAGACCCGATCATGACGACGCGCACTCGACGTTCTATTGCGCCCTGGGCCGCCGGCCTGGCGGCAACGGCGCTGGCCGCCGCCGTTTACGCCGTACCCTCGGTATATCCAACCGGCACGACGATTTACGACCCGGATCGAGCCTGGAACGGCTACACGGTCTTCATCGCGCCGGAGGAAGTCGGCGCGGTCGTCGTCGACATGAACGGCAACACGGTCAAGCACTGGGAGGGTTATCACGGCGGTGCCGGTGGTCCGGCACGCATCCTGCCTGGCGGCTATGTCCTGGCTGCCGGTCCGACGCGTCCCCCGCACCAGGAGTCGAACGCAATCATTCAGATGGACTTCGACGGCAATGTCGTGTGGCAGTTCGACCGGCTCGAGCAGGTCCCCGCACCCGACGGCGAGACGATCTGGTCGGCCCGCCAGCATCACGACTGGCAGCGCGAAGGGCTGCATGCCGGCTACTACTCGCCCGAGCACGCGACGGTCGCCGACGGCGGCCGGACGCTCGTGCTCGTCCACATGAATCACACCTTGCCGAACGTGTCCCCGAACGTGCTCGAGGACGACCGGATCATCGAGATTTCAGCCGACGGCGAGATTCTCTGGGATTGGATTTTCGGCGAGCACATCGACGAACTCGGCTGCTCCGCGCGCGCGCGGGAACTGCTGCTCGAAGAGCTCGACGTCGGCAACTCCACGCGCGGCTTCGACTGGATGCACGTGAACTCGGCGACCTGGCTCGGCCCGAACCGCATGTACGATGCCGGCGACGAACGGTTCCATCCCGACAACATCATCATCAGTTCACGCTACGCGAACCTGACGGCGATCATCGCGCGCGACGGATCGATCCCCTGGCGGCTCGGTCCTGACTACAGCGAAACGGAGGAAGGCCGGGAGATCGGCCAGGTGCAGGGCCAGCACAATCCCCACCTCATCCCGAAGGGCCTGCCGGGCGCCGGCAACCTGCTCGTCTTCGACAACGGTGCAAACGCCGGCTGGGGATCGAACAACGTCGAGGGCGCCGTGGGCCCGGGCAATATCATCCGGGCGAACTCCAGGGTGCTCGAGATCGACCCGGTGACGCTCGAGGTCGTCTGGTCCTACTCGATGGCAGGACGCGAAGCCTTCAAGTTCTACAGCCACTACATCAGCAACGCGCAGCGCCTCGAGAACGGCAACACGCTGATCATCGAAGGCGCCGACGGCCGCCTGTTCGAGGTCACGCCCGACGGCGACATCGTCTGGGAGTACGTAAGCCCGTACTTCGTCGAACGCGAAGCGCTGTCGAACGCGGTCTACCGCGCCTACCGGCTGCCCTACGACTGGATTCCCCAGCTGGACACGCCCATCGAGCGGCGCGTCGTGCCGCCGGATCTAAGCGAGTTTCGCATCGCGCCGCAGTAGGCCGCGACCGGGTCCGATTCACCACGGGCGCAAGCAGTGTCCAGGACCGAGATCATTTTTTTTTACGTGGCCGGGGACGAGGTGGACGGCGGAGACTCGGCAAACGCGCCTGGATACGGTATCCACACCCAGGGCGGCAGCGTTGAAGACGTGCGCCGGAACGTCCTTGAAGCGGTCGACTGCCACTTCGGCGACACCAGGGAACGGCCAAATCTGATCGGGACTCACTTGGTCCGCGGCGCAATCCTGGTTGCGTGAAGCTGCCCCGCGTATCAGATCATCATCTGGTCGCGGCCGACGATGACCTCGCCGTCGAAGTGGCGGCGCACGCCGGCGATGTAGGCCTCGTCGTCGAGGTCGCCGAGTGCACCGGGGATGAGATGGCTCAGCACCAGCGTTCCGACGCCGGCTGCGGCAGCCATCTGGCCCGCCTCCTCGGTGGTCGTGTGCGTGCCGACGATGTGCACCCAGATCCCCTCGGCGTTGTCGGCATAGGCGCCGGCCGCGACCATGCCTTCGAACGCTTCACGCATTGCCGCGACTTGCATTGCCTCGCAGACGAGCACATCGGCGCCGCGTGCGAGTTCGATGAGGCCCTCCGAGTAGGCGGTGTCGCCCGAGAACACGATCGAGCGATCGGCGCTGTCGATCCGGTAGGACAAGGAGCGGTAGGGCATCTCGCGCTTGGAGCTTTCCGGGAAATGCGTATTTTCGACCGAACTTACGACGACCCGGTCGTCGTTGTAGACCTCGGCCGGCTCCGGGGTCGCTTCGACATCCACGCCCGAAAAGATGTCCACCGGTTGGACAGTCCGATCCTCGTCGATTATGCGGATTCTGGTGTTCGCCTCGCTGAACGCTATGGCGGCCTCGACCATTCGCTCGGTACCGAACGGGCCGTACACCGACATCGGCACGATGCGGCCGTCGCTCCATTGGTGGCTCAACAGCGCCGCGATGTCGCCGCTGTGATCGTCGTGCAGGTGCGTGAGGAACGTGGCGGCGAGATCGCGATAGCTGAGCCCCGCGCGCCGCAAGGCCATGAGCGTGCCGTAGCCGCAATCGACGAGATAGGTCTCGCCTTCGACAACGACGGCGTTGGCGCTCTCGCCGCGCTCGGTGTTGAAGTTCGGGCCGCCCTGGGTGCCGAGCAGCACGAGTTTCGTGGCGGCGTCCTGGGCGCGTGCGCCAACGCCCGACAGGAGCGCGAGGCCGGGCAGGGCGAGCCGCGCCGAACTCGCGGCGCCAGCCATGACGGCGGTCCGAAGCAGGTCGCGGCGCCGTAGAGTCAGTACAGAGGAGTTCATGACGCGAGGTTCTCCGACGTTGCCGAGTCGCGAGCGATTGTGCCGCTCACGCCGGACACGGTCAAAGCATGTTGTCGTGCCGGAATGTTTGCCGCTAAGCTTCGCCGATGCTGCTACGAAAACTTCGCGGCGTTTCGGGTCTCGTGCTGATGGGACTCGTCCTGTCGCAGGCCCATGCTCAGGACGATCGGCCCAACATCCTGCTCATCATCGCCGACGACATGGGCTATGGCGATCTCGGCATCTACGGCAGCGACATCCGCACGCCCAACATCGACTCGCTCGCCGACGGCGGCATCCTGTTCACGCAGTTCCACGCCTCGCCGCTCTGCGCGACGACACGTGCGATGCTGCTCACCGGCAACAACAACACGGTTGCAGGACTCGCCCGCCAGGGCAGCTTCGCCGGGCCCGTGATCCCGGGGCTCGCAGGCTACGAGAACCGCCTGTCCGACCGCGTCGCCCTGTTGCCGATGCTGCTCGGGGATGCGGGCTACCGGACCTACCTCGCCGGCAAGTGGCATCTCGGCACGACGCTCGAATATTCGCCCCACGCGGCCGGTTTCGAGCGCTCATTCGCGCTCAAGCGCGGTTCGGGCAATCACTTCGACGACACGGGGCTTCGACCGA
>JAQAJI010000107.1 GCA_028278665.1 Candidatus Rariloculus versatilis | reverse complement strand
ATCGGCCTCGGGGGCGGCGCCAGGCTCCGCGCCGACTTGCTCCTGCAACTCGCGCAGTTCCTGGTCCCTGATTTCGAGCAGGCGCCGGCTTTCGGCAAGCTCCGAACGCAGGACCGCCACCTCGTCGCGAAGCTCGGCTGCTTCAGCTTCATCGCCGGTGGCTACGCCCCCCCGTCCGGGCTGCGAATCGGGAGTCGGCGGCACCAGCCGCAAGCGGGCTTGCTGCCGGGTGCGTTGCTGCCACTCGTCGGTCTGGCGCACGAATTCGGCTGTCGCGTTCTCCGATGCGATCGAACCGACCTCGCTACGCTCGGGAATCCGCAAGATCGCGCCCGCGTAAAGGTGGTTCATGTTCCCCGCGAAGGCTTCGGGGTTGGCTTCGTAGAGCGCGAGCAACATCTGAAACAGCGAGACATCGTCCGGCCGGTATTGCGAGGCTATGGCCCAGAGCGTGTCGCCGCGCTGCACGGGTCCGTAAATTGCGCCGGGATCGCTTGCGGACACCGGCGCCGTTTCGCCGGAAATGCTCGGCGCAGCTTGCGGCTCGTGAGCATCGTCGGGAACGGGCGGCGGGGCAAGCGGCGGCGCGGGCGGCGGTGAAGGCGGCGGCGAAGTCGCGCCTTCGCGCACGTTCGCCTGCGGCACGCGCGCCTCGGCGGGCTCGACCGGGATGACCGCGGCAGGCTCCGGTACCAGCAGCGGAGGATCGAGCAGCACGGTGTACTCGCGCATGATCCGGCCGTTCGGCCAGGTCGCCTCGACGAGCATCGTGACGAACGGCTCTGCAATCGGCTGCGTGGAACGGATCAGCACGACGTCGGCGCCATCGGCATCGCGGCCGACGCTGAACTGAAGTGCGGACAGGAACCCGGGGCGATCGAGTCCGTAGCGCGCAAAGGTTTCCGGGCTCGCAAGCGCGACGGACAGCGCCTCGAGTTCGCCCGGCGCCACCGCCTCAAGCGCGATTTGCGCCTCGAACGGCTGGTTCAGCGCCGACTGGATCTGGATATCGCCCAGGTCGAGCGCCCATGCGCCAGGTGGCGCGGCCAGCAGCGGCAGAGCGAACCAACGTGCCGGTACTCTCATGGAACCTCCGTTGCTGCGCGTTTCATCCGAAGAATCGCGCCTGGCAGCCCCGAATCCGTTGCCAACCATACCCCAGGAGCCTGCACCACAGGAAGTGGCGGCCACGAAACCCCGAAGTCGCCGTCCCCTTGACCGATCGCGGCAAACGTCGCGCCGTCGTCGCCGGGACCCGTCGGCCGCCGCGGCAGATCAGAGCGAGCTTGCCGCCGCGATACCCGGCGCAACGGCCTCCGCGAGAAAGCGGCTCGTCAGAATCTCCGCGATCTGCACGCTGTTGAGAGCCGCGCCCTTGCGTATGTTGTCGGCGACCACCCACAGATTGAGCCCACGCGGATGCGACAGATCCTCGCGTATGCGCCCGACATAGACCGGGTCACGGTGCGCGGCATCGGTCGCGGCCGTCGGATAGCCGCCGAATTCGAGGCTGTCGATGACGGAGATTCCGGGTGCCTTGCGCAACAACTCCCTGGCTTCGTGCGCCGTGACTCTTTCTCGGGTCTCGATGTGAACCGCCTCGGAATGGCCAAAGAGGACGGGTACGCGCACCGCCGTGGGATTGACGCGGATATCGGGGTCTTCAAGGATCTTGCGGGTCTCCCAGACCATCTTCATATCTTCCGTCGTGAAGCCGTTGTCGTGGAAGTCCGCGATATGCGGGACGGCGTTGAACGCCACATGCTTTTCGTTGCCGCTCGGCAGCGCCTGTCCGCCCGCCACCATGCGGCTGGCGTCCTCGTTCATCGCTTCGAGTGCGGCGCGTCCCGCACCCGAAATGGCCTGGTACGTCGCAACGTTGATGCGCTCGATGCCCACCGCGTCGTGGATCGGCTTCAGCGCCACTACGAGCTGAATCGTGGAGCAGTTCGGATTCGCGATGATTCCTCGCTTCGCGTAATCGGCGACACGGTCCGGATTCACCTCGGGGACGACGAGCGGAACGTCGTCGTGCATTCGAAAATACGATGTGATGAGGAGCGCCTCGGCGCGGGGGCTTGCCCCGCGCGGAGCGAACTTTGCCGATACGGATCCGCCGTCGGAAAAGAGCGCGATTTCCACCAGACCGAAATCGAACTCGTCGAGGACGCCGACCGAAATGGCTTCGTCGCGAAACGTGACCGTTCGCCCGGCAGAACGCGGGCTCGCCAGTGGGTACAGCCTCCCGACCGGGAAACTGCGTTCCTCGAGCGTTCGAATCATGGTTTCGCCGACGAGGCCCGTGGCGCCGACGACGGCAACGTCAATGGTCCTGGACATGATGGCAACTCAGTTGGTTCATCGTGGTAACCCGGTTCGTCGCGGCGCTCGCGGACAGTTCTTCCCGAACGGCCGGACGACGTTCTAGGCGGATCCGGTCAATGCCGGTTCGGCCTCGCGCACGTCGGCATTCTGCGCCCGGTCGCGCAGGTAATGGTCCACGAGGGTCAGCGCGACCATGGCCTCGGCGATCGGCGTCGCGCGCAGGCCCACACAGGGATCGTGCCGGCCCGTCGTCACGATCTCGGCCGCCTTGCCTTCGGTATCGATGGTGCGTCCCGGCACCTGGACGCTCGAGGTCGGTTTGAGCGCGATGCTCGCGAGGATGTCCTGACCGCTCGAGATGCCTCCGAGCGTGCCGCCCGAAGAGTTCTTCGCGAAACCCTCCGGCGTGATTTCGTCGCGGTGTTCGCTGCCGCGCTGCTGTACGCAGCGGAACCCGTCGCCGAACTCGACGCCCTTGACGGCGTTGATGCTCATCAGTGCGTGGGCGAGGTCGGCCTCGAGCTTGTCGAATACGGGCTCGCCGAGACCGACCGGTACGTTCGAAGCGATCACGTTGATCCGCGCGCCGATGGAATCGCCCGCGCGCCTGAGCCTGTCCATGAACCCGTCAAGCGCATGGAGTTTGGACGGGTCGGCGCAGAAAAACGGGTTGTCGTTGACCGCGTCCAGATCCAGGGGCTTCAGTTCGAACGGTCCGAGTTCGGCGAGATAGCCGCTGATCCTGATGCCGGCGCGCTCGGCAAGATACTTGCGCGCGATGGCGCCGGCCGCGACGCGCATGACGGTTTCGCGCGCCGATGCCCGCCCGCCGCCGCGATAGTCGCGAATGCCGTACTTCTTCTGATAGCTGAAATCGGCGTGGCCCGGTCTGAACTTGTCCTTGATCTTGCTGTAGTCGCGCGAGCGCTGATCGACGTTTTGCACGATGAGACCTATCGCCGTGCCCGTGGTCAGCCCCTCGAAGACTCCGGAGAGGATCGTGACCTGGTCGGGTTCCTTGCGCTGGGTGACGTGGCGCGAGCGCCCGGGACGGCGGCGGTCGAGGTCGTGCTGGATGTCGCTCTCGGCGAGCGCGAGCCCGGGCGGACAGCCGTCGACGACACAGCCCATCGCCGGACCGTGGCTCTCGCCGAAGGTCGTGACCGTAAACAGCCTTCCGAAGGTATCGCCCGCCATCGCTCAAATCGTCCTGTCGCCTGCCTGGTTCCGCCGGCCCCGAGTGTCGCCCGCCAGCGTTCAAATCGTCCTGTCGCCTGGCCGGTTCCGCCGGCCCTGAACTGTGTGCTCGCGCCGGCGCAGATCATCCGCCTCGAGCACGAAGACGCCACGCCCGCCGCGTCCGAACTCGACCCAGACGAAGGGCAATCGCGGTCGAGCCTTCATGAGCGCCTCGGCCCCGTCGCCGACCTCGACGATCAGGACGCCATCGGGCGTGAGATGCTCGGCCGCGCGATCGAGCAATCTCAGCGTGGGCCCCAGGCCTTCGGCGTCACCCCGCAATGCGAGTTCGGGCTCGTGTGCGTACTCCGGCGGCAGAGAGCCGATCTCGGCCGCGGGCACGTACGGCGGATTCGACATGATAACGCGATAGCGCTCGGCCGTATCCGCAAAGAGGTCCGAGCGGTGCAGCCTGACGCGCTCCTGCAAGCCGTGCGCCGCGACGTTCCCGGCGGCGACGGCGAGCGCATCGGCCGCGATGTCCGTCGCATCGATTAGCGTCCCGGGACAGTGGACCGCGACGGCAATGGCAAGGCAGCCGCTGCCCGTTCCGACGTCGAGTATCCGGTCGCCGGGTTTGAGCGCACACCATGGCGCGAGCCCGCGCTCGATCAGTTCGGCCAGCGGCGAGCGCGGCACGAGCACGCGTTCGTCGACCGTGAATCGCAAGCCCGCAAACCAGGCCTCGCCGAGCAGGTAGGCGAGCGGCTTGCGTTCGCGCACGCGCCTGACGGCGAGGTCGACGACAGGACCGATCAGCGAGCGGTCCGGCGGGGCATTCCAGAGTTCGTCGCGCCAGCCTTGCTGGTGGCGCAGCAGCCAGAACGCTTCGTCCGCGGAGTTCTCGGTGCCGTGGCCGAAGACGAGTTCGTAACTGTCGAAGTACGCGGCCAGCGCCGCGACCCAATCGTCGTGGCTGCCGGAGCGTTGGAGCCGCCCGCGAAGTTCGGCATGGTTCATGGGACGGCGATGATATGCGTTGCACGACTGCCGGCAACTTGAGCCTGGGATGCAAGGGGCTTGCCTCTCGCGGGGTTACAGCGCAGGGCGTTGCTGCGCGAGAGATTGCAGCGCGAGGGGTTGCTGCTCGATGGGGTGCAGCGCAAGGGGCTGCGGTGCGAGGGGTTACAGCGCATGGGGCTTGCTGAGATAATTCGCCGAGTGACCGGCAAAGCAGTCCGCAACCTTACCGTTACGCTCCTGGTCGCCGCGGCGCTCGCGGTCGGCATCGCGATGCTGTTCGCGCTCATGGCGCGCGAGCGGGTTCCCGAACCGGAACTGGCCACGGTGCTGACGCCCCCGCTCGAGCTCCCCGAGGCCACGCTCGTCGACCACGCCGGCAACACCTTCACGACGGCCGATCTCGAAGGCCGATTCAGTCTGATGTTCTTCGGATTCACGTATTGTCCGGACATCTGTCCGCTGACGCTGCAGGTGCTCGCGCGCGCGCGCGCCGAAGTGGAAATGTTCGCGCCGGAACTCGTGCCTGACGTCGTCTTCGTGAGCGTCGACCCGTATCGTGACACGCCCGAGCGCATCCGCGAATACATCGGCAACTTCGATACCGACTTCACCGGAATCACCGGGTCGGACGAGGCGCTCGCGCCGCTGCTCGGGAGGCTCGGCGTCACGGTGCAAAAGAACGAGCGCGACGGCGAGTACTACAACGTGATCCACAACGGCACGGTCTACGTGATCGGTCCGGAGGCCGAACTCGTGGCCGTGTTCACCGGTTCGTCGCACGACGCCGGCGCGATCGCAACGGACGTGGTCCGAATCCGCAGGCGCCTGGGGACACGGCCGCGTTCATGATTGCGGCGCGACTGCGCGTATGACGCACGCGTGTGCCGGTCAGACGGCGTCGGCCAGCTCTCATCATTGTTCTTCCTCAACCCTGCACTGGATCCGAAGGTAGGCAATGTCGCAACGATGTTGGCAGAGAAGGCTATTCGTGGCGCTGCAGTCGCTGCTGCCGCAGCGCTTGTCGTGTGCGCTCATTTACCGAATCGCGCGCTCCGAGAACCGCCTGGTCAAAAACGCGCTGATCCGCTGGTTCAGCAGGCGTTACGCGATCGATGTGAGCGAGGCCGCGCTTGCCGGCAGCGACGCCTACCGGAGCTTCAACGCTTTCTTCACGCGCGAACTCCGGGAAGGCGCGCGACCCGTTGCCGCCGGCGAGCACTCGATCGTTGCGCCGGCCGACGGCAGGCTCACGGAATTCGGAACGATCGCCGACGGAACCCTCCTGCAGGCCAAGGGGATACGCTACCCGATCGCCGAGCTGCTCGGCGAGGACGGTGCCGCTGTCGCGCCGTTCATGGGCGGGACGTTTGCGACCGTGTATCTCGCGCCGCGCGATTACCACCGCGTGCACGCCCCCGTGGCGGGCCGCCTTGCGTCGACGCGCTATATCCCGGGACGGCGGTTCGCGGTCAACGAGGCAACCGCCAGCGTCGTCGATCGACTGTTTTGCCGCAACGAGCGCGTCGCATGCCGGTTCGAGGGCGAGTTCGGCCACGCGGCGGTCGTACTCGTCGGCGCGCTCAACGTTTCGAGCATCAGCACGGCCAGGCTCGGCGAGATCGCAAGCGGCCGGGCTCGAGGATGGGACGAGACCGCACACGTCGAGTATGCCCGAGGCGAGGAGATCGGCCGCTTCAATCTCGGGTCCACGGTGATCGTCGTGTTCGCTCGCGGCACCGCGGTCTGGGACGAAGCGCTCGCGCACCGCCAGATGCTCAGGATGGGTGCTCGGATCGGCACCTTGACGCCGACCGCCGGAACCTGAGTTGTTTGCGTGTCGTACACACTGTGGAAACTGAGCAACCGTGACCTGTTCGCTGTCTGCAACCCCCGCTCTGCTGCGCACGCGCGCCGCCCTGCTCGCCCGGATCCGCGATTTCTTCGCCGAGCGCGGCGTCCTCGAAGTCGAAACGCCGGCGCTCTCAACCGCGGGGATCAGCGACCCGGCCATCGAAAGCGTCTCTGCAAGCCTCGGCGGGCGTCGTTACTGGCTGCACACCTCGCCCGAATACGCCATGAAGCGCCTGCTGGCCGCCGGCGTCGGCGACTGCTACCAGATCTGCCGAGTCTTTCGCGACGGCGAACTCGGCCGCTGGCATCAGCCGGAGTTCACCATGCTCGAGTGGTACCGCGCGGACTGGGACGAAACCGCCCTGATGGACGAAGTGGAAGAACTCATCGAACGTGCCGTGGGGGAACCGGTGCTCGCCGGGCCAGGCTCGCGCCTGAGCTACGCGGATGCGTTCGAACGCCGCTTCGGCATCGATCCGCACGGGAATGTGTCCGGACTGCCCGGATCCCTGGCGAACCTCGGCATCGACGTGCCCGAAGGGCTCGACCGCGATGCCCTGCTCGACCTCGCTTTCAGCGAGGCCGTCGCGGCCCTGTTCGAGCCCGACGTGTTGACCTTCATCTACGACTACCCGGCAAGTCAGGCTGCGCTCGCGGCGATCAAGCCACAGACCCCGCCGGTCGCCGCTCGATTCGAGGCGTTCGCAGGCGGCATCGAACTCGCCAACGGCTTTCGCGAGTTGACCGACGCAGCCCAGCAACGCGCCAGGTTCGTTCGGGAAATCGAAACGCGGCGCGCACGAGGCCAGCCGGTCGCGCCGCTCGACGACGCGTTCCTCGATGCTCTCAAGCACGGACTCCCGCCCTGCGCAGGGGTCGCGGTCGGCGTCGACCGACTCGTCGCGCTTGCCGCGGGCCTCGACAACGTCAGCGACACGATGAGCTTTGCGCACCGGTAGACGGCGCAGGCAAGGCTTTACTCACCTTCAAATTCCCAGCCCACAGAATCCGTCACCGTCGCCATGCCACCGGCTACCAGCACGGGATACAACCCCATCACGAGTTCCATCAACGCAGCGTTTTGACTCGTTCCCGCTGCTCTGCCATGGATGACGTGTAGACCCGGGACGCGCCTTTGCTGCGTGGCGTGGGACTGCAGAACTCCGAATGGAGTCGAGAACAGGCAGTTGCACCCTGCACACCGCCATTGCCTGAAACGTCGGCCCCACAGGGGCTTGGAGCCGTCGCGGCGATTGAGCGAGACGACCGGACCGCGATCATCGAGCGCGTTCCGCATTGTCGTTCGGGGTTCAAGGTAACAAATCGGGCCGCGCAGCCAAAGTGCGCGGTGCGAGTGCCGCCTGCATCGTGCCGTACTCCCTGGGTCGGGTGAAAGGGAACGGCAGCAGCGCCCCTCTCCAGGAGCGCCGACAGCCGCCCCGCTCACGCCCAGACTCGCCCTCTTCGCGACGTGAAGCCCGGCGGAGAGACAAGATGCGTTATGCTTGACGTAACGCGGATGTTCTCGCTAATGTGAAGCCGATGCGGTTGCTCCGGGAACGGAAAGCGTTGTGATCGTCGGCTTCTCGGACAAGAGGACCGAGGCGTTCTACGGAGGTCGCCGGATCGCAGCGTTTTCCGGATTCGCGCGAACCGCCTCTCGCAAGCTCGACCAGCTTGACGCGGCCACGAGCCTGGGCGACCTGGCGAGGCCCGGCAACCGTCTCGAGGCGCTCAAGGGCCGGCGCAAGGGGCAGTGGAGCATCCGCATCAACGACCAATGGCGGATCTGCTTCAAGTGGCGGGAGGGAAGTCCCGGCCCGACCGAAGTGGAAATCGTGGACTACCATTGATTCGAGGAGGCAAGTCATGCGCGAACCCATCCATCCGGGCGAGACTCTGCGCGAAGACCTCGATGCGCTCGGCATGAGCGCGGCGGAGTTGGCGCGGCGCATCGAGGTGCCGGTGAACCGCATTACCGAGATACTAAACGGCCGACGCTCGATCACCGGCGATACGGCCTTGCGCCTGGGGCGCTTCTTCGGCACCTCGGGGGAGTTCTGGCTCAACCTCCAGAAGCTCTAC
>JAQAJI010000106.1 GCA_028278665.1 Candidatus Rariloculus versatilis | reverse complement strand
GGGTCGAAGATCCGACGAATGTCGGGGTCCCAATAGCGGTCGACTCCCCTACGTACCGAGAACCGCAGTTTTTCCCTCTCGTCGACAAGTGCCTTGATGTCGCCGCGCAATGACGCAAGGCGAAGCACGTTGCTTATCGAGACGAGCAGTTGAGCCTGCTTTTGAAGTACGAACAGGGCGCCGAAGCAACCGAGCGGGAGCAACAGCATCGCCAGCACCGCCACCAGCCATCCGAATGCGATCCCGGCCACGACGGTGAGAAGCGCACAGATTGCCAGCAATACAGGAACCGCAGTCGCGACCTTAAGCGTGGCGACGTCATCGACATCGTAGCTGAACCACGAACTTACGGCCGTGGCGAGCCAGACGGCAGGCAGCACGATGATTGCTCCCGGCAATGCGAGCGGTAGCAGCATAACGACCAGGGCCATGCGCCGGACGATCCTCGTCATCGCATTGCGCGCACTGACCGGGTGACGGAGCTGAT
Organism: Candidatus Rariloculus versatilis; assembly: GCA_028278665.1. Classification (GTDB taxonomy): domain Bacteria; phylum Pseudomonadota; class Gammaproteobacteria; order Steroidobacterales; family Rariloculaceae; genus Rariloculus; species Rariloculus versatilis. Next base: position 15,905 of record JAQAJI010000106.1, on the reverse strand, counting down.
GGTCCTTCAGTCCGAGCAACTCCAACCGAGACTGGTACGCTTCGACGGCGCCACGCAGTCGCTGTATGTCCGGTTCGACGGCAATACGCATGTAGCGATCCACGAAACGGCGGCTGAGTTCGACATAGCTCGCGGGGGAGAGTTTCGCCGATACCGGTTTGTACAAGCGGCGCGCGGCGTGAATGAACCGCAAAGTCGCCCGGTCGGGTGCATTCAGGGTGATGCGCGCGAGTCGCCCGCGCAGTTCCTCGGTGAGCCGGCGTACGCTTTGCGCTTCATCGTGCCTGTAAGCCGCGAGACCGTCTTGATTGATCGGCATCCGCGTACCGAAGTGCAGGAGGACCTGACTTCTGAAGCGATGCCGGTCGAGGTAAGTCAGGCCGAAAGGAACGATCGACACACCGGTCTCCCGGCGCTCGGCAGCGCGCAGGGCCATTCTTGCGGCGCCGGTCTTGAGCGTGGAAATCTGACTTTCGGTGTGGCTGATGCCCTCGGGGAAAATGGCCACGCAGCCGCCGCGCGCCAAAATCTCGTCAACGCGTTCGAAGGCATCCCGGTTATCCGCGTCGGGGCCGTATTCTTCACGGCGCACGACGGGCACGCTGCCGAGCACATCCAGCAGCCGGGCGAGCGGAGGAATCTTCCACAGTTTTGCGTTGCCGAGAAAGTGCACGGGCGTGCGTCCCGCATGGCACATGAGCAGCAGCCCGTCGATAAGCGCGTTGGGGTGGTTGCCGGCAAGGATCACGGCGCCCCGCGCTGGCACATTCTCCAGGCCCACGACCTCGATTCGCTGGTAGAAGGTGCGTGCGACCAGAGTCAGGAAGCGAACGAAGGCACGGTAGAGCATGGCCAGAGGGAGTCCGCCATTTTCGGTGAGGGGACCCTAACAAAACGATTGGGGCATCGCCAAGCTGCGAAACCGGACTTGTCGCCCCGATCACCGAACGCGACCGCACCGTGGCGATGAGTTCGGAACCGGCCGCACCACTCCATGGCCGGGGGGCGCGCCGCGCCTTGACGGCCAGGATCCTCCGGTGCGGTTACACAGCAAAAAGCGACACATTGAAATGGGAGAAATGAGAGAAATGGGAGAAACGTGAGAAATGGGAGAACGGGGACACCATGGTATTCGGCTGACAAGCGACAGCATGCAAAATGTCGCGGACGCGAATACTATCGATCCTGCAGACCTGCAAGCTTGAGGAGGTGCCGGATGCGATTATCGTACTCGTTGTTGCTGTTTGCGGTCGGGGCCATGGCGCTGGCGCCGGCCACCGCGCATCACTCACCGGCGATGCTCTACGATCTGAGTCTGGAAATTGTGGTCACCGGCGTCGTGACCAGGTATGACCTTGGCAACCCGCACATGCGGATTTACCTCGACGTCGACAACGAAGGCGCCACCGACGCGTGGCTCGCGGAGGGCGGGTCGCGGACCCGGCTCGTGCGTGTGGGCTGGACTGGTGACGAGGTCGCTCCCGGCGATGAGGTCACCATCCGCGGTCATCCGTCCCGCGATGGCTCGAATCTCATCCACATGGAATACCTGACGCTGCCTGACGGTACCGAAATGTTCGCCGAGGACATCAGGACCGAAGACTTCAACGACCGCCGCCGCAGGTGATGAAGATGAGAATCCCCATGGGCTGTCGACCGGTGCGCGCGTTCTGCTTGCCCCGATGGGTGCCTGTTGCGGCCTGCGTCGTGCTGGTGCTGCCGCACAACGCATCGGCGCAATCGGCCGATGCCATAGAGCCGTTCCTCGGCACCTGGAGCGGGGTGTTTACCGCGCAGGAACACGACTACTGGACGGCCGCGGACATCGCCTGCTTTGTCGGCTGTCCCCGCGATATGCATGAGCAGCTGAGCGCCCTGCTTGCCGATCCGGTGAACGACGACGTTCCCTGGCCTGCCCTCGCAGCGCAAAGCAGCCAGGCGTGGTTTGCGGAATTCGAAGCTCAGATGACGCAAACCGGGCTGCAAGTGCGCGAAGCCAACTCGCCTGAGTCCGATCCCAAGTTTCTCAATTGCCAGCCCTACGGCTTCGTTCGACAGGCGACGAATCCGCTGCCGATGCAGATCGTTCGCGACGGCCAGAACCTCCTCGTGCGCTATGAGGAATGGGCGCTGCTGCGCCCGATCTACATGGATGGTCGCGATCATCCGGAGCACCGCACTCACACCCTGCTTGGCCACTCGATCGGGCGCGTGGAGGACGGCGTGCTGATCGTGGAGACCGAGCGCGTCACGTCGGACCGGGTATCGGATGAGACGCGAATAGGGCACAGCGAGGAGCTCAGGGGCATCGAGAGGTACACGGTGCATGACGATCCGCGGCGTCTCGAGCAGACGCTCACGCTCGAGGATCCCGTAACGTTCACTGGCCGATTGGTCGTCACAAAGACCTGGCTCTACACCCCGGAAGTGGAGTTGGTGCAGGACACCTGCTTCCAGCAGCCGGGCAAGCCCTGAGTTTCACTCAGCCGAGATTGCATACCCTGTCAGTAGCGGCTCGTAGTGTTCCACGGATGGAAACGGTTCATAGAAGTGGTGCAGCAGTGACTTCCATGTCTCGTATTCCGGCGACTGCCTGAAGCCAATAGTGTGATCTTCGAGCGACTGCCAACGCACCAGGAGGACGTATCGGTTAGGGTGCTCGAGGTTCCGGCCGAGTTCCAGTGACCCGAACCCGGGCATCGAAGAAATGATGCTGCGGGCCTCCGCGAAGGCCTTTTCAAACTCGTTCGCTCTGTCCGGCAGGACGTTCAATAGCGCAAGTTCGAGGACCACTTACTCCTCGAGCTGTTACTGCTTGAAGGTCTCGCCGCCCTTCATCACGAAGTGCACGCGGCCGAATTCGTCCACATCCTCTCGGGGGTCGCCGGGTACGGCGATGATGTCGGCGAACTTGCCGGGCTCGATGGAGCCCAGGTTTTCCCACTGGTTCAATAGCATGGCAGCGCTCCGGGTGGCGCTCACGATGGCCTCCGTGGCCGGCATGCCCCCTTCGGTCATGTAGACGAACTCCCTCCAGTTGTCGCCATGCGGTGAAACGCCCGTGTCGGTGCCGAATGCGATCGGCACCCCCGCCTGGTACGCCCGGGCGAAGGTAGCAGCGATCACCGGGCCGATCTCCGCGGCCTTGGCACGCACAACCTCCGAGAAGAACCCGTCGACCTGGGACATTTCCTCAACGAATTTGCCGGCGATTATGGTCGGCACGAACCAGGTGCCTCTCTCCTTCATGAGCTGCATGACCTCGTCGGACATGAGGGTGCCATGCTCGATCGAATCAACGCCTGCAACTACTGCGCGCCGCATGCCTTCGGCGCCGTGGGCATGGGCGGCTACCCTGAATCCGTAGTCCCGGGCCGCCGCGACAATTGCTTCGATTTCCGCCACGGTGAACTGCGGGTTCTCGCCGCTCACGGCCTGGCTCAGCACACCGCCTGTGGCCGTGAGCTTGATCAGGTCCGAGCCTTCCTGATACCGGGCGCGCACGGCCTGGTAGGCGTCGTCCACGCCGTTGACGACGCCTTCTGCCGGCCCCGGAACACTGCGTAACTCGCTGTTGACGCCGTTGCTCGGGTCGGCATGTCCGCCGGTGGTGGCGAGGCTTTTTCCGGCGGTGAAGATGCGCGGTCCGACGATGTGGCCTTCGGCGACTGCCCGCCGGATCGACTGGGCCACGCCGTCGTCCGTGCCGAGATCGCGTACCGTGGTGAATCCCGCCATGAGCGTGCGTTGCGCGTAGGGAACCGCCCGCAACGCCATGTCGGCGGGTTCCAGGGTGAAGCCCTCGAGGAATCGGTCGGGGGTTTGCTCGCTCCCGATGTGCACGTGCATGTCGATCCAGCCGGGCATGACGAAGGCGTCGGTCAGGTCGATGTCGGGTTCGCCCACGTAGCCCGCTTGCACGGACGCGATGCGATCGCCGTCCACGACGACGGTTGCTCCGTCGATCACATCGCCGGCGGCAGCGTCGAACAGTTGGCCGGCGTGAATGACCGTCTGGGCCCAGACGCTGCCGGACAGCAGCAGCGCCGTTATCAGGACTAGAGGTCTCATGATGTTTCCTCGCTCGTGTGCGTTCCGACTGGCGAAACTGTAATGGACGGCATACTGAGTGACCGTCAGCCGCCCGCGTTTATCTCTTCGACCGCAAGCCGTGAACGCGTCTTGTTGACGGCGCGTTCGAGCGTCATGTTGTAGTAACGGACGGCTTCGTCATTCTCACCCATTGCTCGCAACGCGTCGCCGGCTGCCTCACCGGCGGGCTGCACGATGGTCGGCGGACCGATGAACGGAGGCAGCGAGTGCTCGAGCTCGGCGGCCGCCTTGAGCAGTTCGATGCCTTCTTCGGCGTTGCCCTCGGCGATCAGCAACTGTCCCCGGCCGATGTCCTTCAACACCCGAGGTACGGCGCCGCCCGGCCCGGGTCCGGCGCTCTCGGCGACAATGATCGCGTCCACCTCGGCCGCCGTCGTGTCCAGGTCGTTGTTCGCCAGTGCCCGGCGCGCGCGGACGTAGTGTTCCGTCGCGCTTTGCATCGGATTCACCTGGTCGAGGTCCACCTCGACGTCGAGTAGCGGGTCGTTCCAATCGTCGGTTTCGATCGCAAGAAATGCCCGGCCCATGATGAGCTGCCCGTTCGCCATGTTGTCGCCGCCGGCAATCTGGCTGGCCAGGTAGTCGAGCATTTCCCGGGCCTCGTCGAACTCGTGCAACTGGATGTGCGAATAGAGCAGCCAGCTATGAGTGTGATAGGCCTCATTGCGGGCCAGCATGCCGTCACGATCGGCCCGGCGAGCGATGGAGGCGTCGTAGGCGCGCCGATTGAGGTCTCGCGTGCCTTCGAAGTCTCCGAGCCCGAGAAAGATGTGCGACGGCATGTGCAGCGCATGCACGGCGTCCGGCGCCACGTTGGCGTAGACGCGCGCCGAGCGCAGCCCCAATGGTGCGTGTATCGGGTCGTCGTAGCTGTGGATGTTGTAGTGCAGTGCGCCGGGATGCAGCGGGTTCTTGTCGAGGATCTCCTCGGTGACCGCCGCTGCACGCATGTACTTGTCGAACTCCCGGCCGTCGTGGCTCGTCGTCAGGATCGCAAGCGCGTAGAACGCACCCGCGTCGAGATCGTCCGGCCAGCGTTCGTAGATGTGGCCGAGCATCGTGGCGTAGTCGGTCTCGATCTCGAGTTCCGTGCCTTCTTCGGAGAAGAGCCGATGGGCGGCCATCATGTAGGCCCGCTCGCGCTCCGTGGGTGCGATTTCCAGCCGTTCCTCGGGCGTTGGCGCCAGTTTCTCCAGGGCTGCGCGTCCGGCAGCCAGGTCTTCGCGGTTCCAGAGCGGTTGCTTCTGCGTCAGGGCCTCGCCCCAGTACGCCATGTAGAAGTCGGGGTCGATTTCCTGCGCTTCCCGGAAGCTCTCCCGGGAGTCTTCGAACTCGAAGTTGTGCAGTTGCAGGAGCCCGCGCAGGAATATCGGGTAGGCCTCGGCCGAACCCGTCGCTTCGAAGTCGGTTTCGCCGTAGGTCGTCGTTTCTTCGGTTACTGTAGCGACGCTATCGTCCGGTGATGCTGCGGAAGCGGCCTCTGCTTGTGCATCGGCGGCGGCTTCCGTCGACGGGGCGCCGGTATCCGAACAGGCTGCCAGGGTCAGCAGGGCAATTGTGCAAGCCAGTAATCTCCACATGTCCATCCACCTCCACTCGACTTCGCTGTATCTCTGCGGCTCTTGATTATAGCCGCGCGAACGGATCGTCCAATGGCGCCGCGTCTGCCCCGTGACTTAGACTCCTGATCGCTGGATTTTCGGCGTTTCGTGCATGAAGACGACCCATTACCTGAGCGCACTGTTGTTGTTTGCCGGGGCGGCTTTCGGCCAGCCGCCGCAAGTGCTCGTGGACCCGGGCCAAAAGAGCGTCCGGATGGTGCGGGCCACCTCGGCGCCGGAGATCGATGGCGTGCTAGACGACGCCGCGTGGGCCAGTGCCGCGATGATCGACGACCTGCACCAGGTCACGCCCCAGGAGTATTCCGAGCCGTCCGAGCGCACCGAGATTTACCTGCTTTACGACGATGACGCGCTCTACGTTGCAGCGCGCCTTTTCGACAGCGACCCGGACCTGATCACGGCCCAGAACCTTCGGCAGAATGACAACATCGGCGATGACGATCGTTTCTTCGTCACGCTCGACCCGTTCAACAGCCGCCGCAGCGGGTATTACTTCGGCGTCAACGCCAACGGCGTACGGCAGGACGGGCTGTACCAGAATGTCTCGGAATCCTACGATGCCTGGGACGGCATCTACTCGGCCGCCGCCGAACCGTTCGAGGACGGTTGGATCGCCGAGATGCGGATTCCGTTCAATACGATCTCTTTCGATTCGGGCACCGACACATGGGGCATGAACTTTTCGCGCGGTGTCGCGCGCAAGAGCGAGGACATCGCCTGGGTATCGCGCAATCGCGCTTTCGATCCAAGCAGCTCCGGGCTCGCCGTTGGATTCGAGGGTTTGCAGCAGGGTATCGGTCTTGAGATCACGCCTGCAGCCAGCGCCACGAACTCGCGCAAATTCGCTACCGGCCAGTCGACGTCGGACTTCGAGCCTTCGCTCGATCTTGCGTACCGGCTCACGCCATCGCTGAATGCATCGCTGACCATAAACACGGACTTTTCCGCCACCGAGGTCGATGATCGGCAGGTGAATCTGACGCGGTTCGGGCTGTTCTTTCCCGAAAAGCGCGATTTCTTCCTGCGCGAGGCCGACATTTTCGAGTTCGGGCGTATTGGAGCGCCGGTCGACGCGGTGTACACGTTCGTCAGCGGCGCCGCGGCCCGGCAGAACGGCCGGCCATTTTTCTCGCGCAGCATCGGGCTCAGCAACACCGGTCAGCCAGTCAACGTCGAATACGGCGGCAAGGTCAGCGGCCGTGCGGGGCCCTGGGAACTCGGCGCACTGTCAATTCGCCAGGACGAGTTCGGCAGCGTCGCCGCAGACACGCTTTCGGTCGTGCGCGCAAAACTCGGCGTGTTCGGCGAATCCAGCGTGGGCGTCATCGCCACCAATGGGAGTCCGCGCGCGAATCTGGACAACTCCGTTACGGGTTTCGATTTCCTGTATCGCAACACGCGCCTGCCCGGCGGCCGGACGCTGGAAGCGGAAGCCTGGGTGCAGCAAAGCGATACTCCGGGCCTCCACGGCAACGATTCCGCCCACGGTTTCGGCATCCGGCTGCCGAGCAGCAGCGGTATTCGCGTCGGCGCCGGACGCAAGGAGTTCGAGGCGAATTTCAATCCGGCGCTCGGCTTTATCAGCCGGCGGGGCGTTACCGATACGACATTTGACATCAGTTACACACTCCTCCCGCGCACGGGTCCTTTTCAGTCCTTCAAGGCGTCATTCGACACACAGCGTTTCGAGCTCACCGACGGCCGCCTGCAGTCGCAATCGCGGAATCTGAGGCCGTTCTCGTTCAGCAACCGCACCGGGGACAGTGTCGACTTCGTCTACCGCATATACGACGAAGCGCTGTTTGAGCCATTCGAGATCTCGCCAGGCGTTGTGATTCCGAGCGGGAAGTACAACTTCCGCGACCGGGGCGGGCAGATCAGGTCCAGCAGCCATCGCCGTTTCGCGGGACTGTTTCGTCTTTTGGCCGGAAGCTTCTTCGAGGGCAACCGGACGGATGCCCTGGGCGAGCTGACGTGGCGACCGTCGGCGAAGTTTCGCAGCAGCATCAGTTACAGCTACAGCGAGATCGAGCTGCCGCAGGGAAATTTCGAGACACGCCTCGCGCGCATCGGCTTCGACTATGTGTTTTCGTCGACGATGTCATGGGTCAACCTGATCCAATACGACAATATTTCCGAAACGGTCGGGATCAATATGCGGTGGCACTGGATCCCCGAAGCGGGTCGCGACCTGTACTTCGTCATCAATCACAACCTCGTCGAATCTCTTCGGATGTGACGGTAAAGCTGAACTACACGTTTCGACTCTGATTGCCGGCCTGGCGTCAGCGCGGCACCCGCGGTGCTCCGTGCGGCAGCAGCGGGGATCGATGTTCGGTTTTCGCCGGGATAAGATGTTCCCCGCTTGCCGTGCCGAGGATGGTGTTGACGCCCACGGAGCTGCCATGCGCTACGGAAAACTGACGATTATCTTCGCGCTCGCCGGTCTCACCGTCGGCGGTAGCGTCCGGGCGCAGTCGCAGCAGCCGGACGACCGCGGCGTGGAGCCGTTCACGATTGACGTGCCCGAGGCCGTGCTCGACGACCTCAACGAGCGGCTCGACCGCACGCGCTGGCCGGATCAGTTGCCCGGCACCGGCTGGAACCAGGGCGCCGCCACCGCGTACATTCGCGAACTCGCAGACTATTGGCGCAACGACTACGACTGGCGGGCCGAGGAAGCGCGCCTGAACGGTTTCGAGCACTTCCATGCGACCGTGGACGGGCTGCGCGTGCACTTCGTCCACGAACGCAGTGACGATCCGGACGCTGTGCCCGTGCTGCTGCTGCACGGCTGGCCGAGCACGTTCGTGCAGATGCTCGATCTCATACCGCTGCTCACGTCGCCGGGCGAGCATGGGCTGCCTGAGAGTCCATCCTTTCACGTCGTTGCCGCCTCGTTGCCCGGTTACGGCTTCTCGGACATCCCGAACCGGACGCTTTTCGGGTTCGCAAGCTCCGCGCGGCTCATGCTCGGGCTCATGCACGATGCGCGCGGCTACGAGCGCTACGGCGTGCGCGGCAGCGATATCGGGGGCGCTGTGGTCAGACAGATGGCGCTCATGGTTCCGGAACAGATCATCGGCGTGCACCTGACCGGGGTCATCGGTCTGGGCGGCGGCGAGCCGCCCTATACCGAAGCGGAGGAGGCCTACATCGCGGCCAGCGAAGCCATCGAGCCTGATGTCGCCTACGCGCGGCTGCACATGTCCAAGCCCCAGACGCTCGCGCATTCGCTGCAGGATTCGCCGGTCGGGCTTGCCGCCTGGATCGTGGAGAAGATACGGGACTGGAGCGACGTCGATGGCGATGTCGAAAGCCGCTACACGAAGGACGAGCTGCTCACCAACCTCATGCTGTACTGGATCACGGGAACGGCGCCCGCGTCGATCCGCACGTACTACGACTTCGTTCGCGAGCCTTCGCAAACGGGCTGGGTCGAAGTCCCGGTCGGCATGCTCGATACCACGAAGGATCTGTTCCCGGCCGCTCCGCGCGAGTGGGGCGAGCGGCTCTTCAACGTGCATAGCTGGAACGTTACCGACGTCGGCGGGCACTTTCTGGAGTGGGAGGAGCCGGAACTCGTTGCGCGGGACATGCAGGTGTTTTTTGGGTCGGTCAGTCGCTGACGGACCCGGTTCGCGGCAGGAAGCCGGCCAATAGACCAATCGCCGGCAATACCGAGCACAGCAAGAACACGTCCCGGATGCTCGTCTGGTCGGCGAGTTCGCCTATCGCGGCGGCCCCGAGCGCTCCGAGGCCGAAGGCGAGTCCGAAAAAGAGTCCCGCAACCGTGCCGACCCTCGCCGGCATGAGTTCCTGTCCGTAAACGACGATCGCCGGGAAGGCCGACGCGAGGATCGCGCCGATCGGCACGCTGAGCACTCCGGTCCAGAAGAGATTCACGTGCGGCAGCGCCAGCGTGAACGGCAGCACACCGATGATCGAGAACCAGATCACGAACTTGCGGCCGAAGCGGTCGCCGAGCGTGCCGCCCGCGACGGTGCCGAACGCCACGGCCGCGAGGAACACGAACAGGTAAATCTGGGCGTTTCGCACGGATACTTCGAACTGGTCGATGAGGTAGAACATGTAGTAGCTCGTCATCGCGGCCATGTAGACGAACTTCGACAGGATCAGCCCGATGAGCACGGCGAGCGCCAGACGGACCTGCGCGCGGGAGAAGCCGGACTCAGCCGCGACCAGGCTGTCCTCGGACTGCTGGCGTCCGAGCCCGTGATGCCGGTACCAGTGCCCGACCCGAACCAGCAGGAGCATCGCGAACAACGCCGCCGCGGCGAACCAGGCCACGCTCGTCTGACCGTAGCGCAGCACGACGAAGGCCGCGAGCAGCGGTCCGAGCGAGGAGCCGACGTTGCCGCCGACCTGGAACAGCGACTGCGCAAGGCCCGGCCGCCCGCCCGAGGCCATGCGCGCCACGCGCGACGATTCCGGGTGAAGCACCGCCGAGCCCGTGCCGATCAGCGCGGCGCCGAGCAGCAATATCGGATAGCTGCCGGCGCGCGACAGGATCAGCAGACCCACGAGTGTGAATCCCATGCCCGCCGGCAACGAATACGGCAGCGGCTTGCGGTCGGTGTAATAGCCCACCGCGGGTTGCAGCAGCGACGCCGTGAACTGGAAAGTGAACGTGAGGAGCCCGATCTGGCCGAAGTCCAGCCCATAGTTCTCCCTGAGTATCGGGTAGATCGCCGGCAGCAGCGATTGCAGCATGTCGTTCAGCAGGTGACAGACGCTGATCGCGCCGATGATTGAAAATGCCGTTGTGGCGGCCTGGTCGCTGGCCGATGGAACTCTGGTAGCGCTCATGGCGTCATGCTGCAGGTCGGATGCCCGATTCGGTTGAGGATCGTCGCTTCCATAAGAATCCCCCCGACAGGATAAGTCACTATAGGACCGTTGACACGAATTTCGTGTTTCACTATTTTTGTGCCATGAAGAACATCACGATTACGTTGCCCGAGGACGTTGCGGGTTGGCTTAGAGTTCGCGCTGCGGAAAACGGCCGCAGTGTATCCCGATGGCTCGCCGAGTTACTGGAAGACATGCGACGGGGTGAGGATGAGTACGACCTCGCCATGGAACGCTATCTGGCCAGGAAGCCGCGTGTACACCGCTGGACCGCCGGTACGAAACCCACGCGAGACGAACTGCATGACCGCGCTGGTTTTCGTAGATACCAACCTTCTGGTCTACCGGCAAGACGCTTCGGATCCCGTCAGGCAATCGCGCGCCAACGACTGGATTACGCATCTGGCACGCGAGCGCGCCGCGCGCGTCAGCTTTCAGGTCTTGCAGGAACTATACGTTACGCTAACACGCAAGTTGGAGCCCGCGTACGACCCCGCGGACGCGCAGGGAATCGTGCGCGACCTGGCTGTCTGGCGGCCCGTGCCCATGGATATCGCAATTCTCGAACGGGCCTGGTTCCTTCAGCAACGGTATCGCTTGTCCTGGTCGGATGCGCTGATCGTGGCTTCAGCGCAAGCGTGCGGTTGTTCGGCGTTGCTCACGGAAGATTTGCAGGACGGTCAGCTATTCGGAGATCTACGGGTCAGCAATCCGTTCTCGGCGCCGGAGAAGCCGCCGGGGGAACTGCTGACGTTAGCTGTGGGGTCTTCGCAGGCCTGAATGCGCCGATGCGGCTGCCCAGGCGGATACGGATGACGATACCGATACTGACTCGTTTCGCGAAGGAAGCGGTCGCTGCTGACGCGACCGCCGGCACGTCACGCCCCAACCGTCGTCCTTCTTCCGGATCGGATCGTGCAGCCGTCCGTTACCGGGCTCAATCAGTTCCGTTCGCCGGGACCGGGTCGAGCAGAATCATTCCGTATTTTCCGATCCGTTCGAAGCCGAGCGCCTCATAGGCCCGTTGCGCCGGATAGTTGTCAGTTTCGGTGAACAGGATGGCCTCGACGGCGCCGTCTGCCCGCGCGTCCAGCAGCGAACCGGCCACCGCGGCGCGGCCATGGCCGCGGCCACGCAACTCTACGGGAGTGAACACGCCCCCGACCTGCACCATGTCCGGCAGGGCCGCATTGAACGCGGTCATTGATACGAGGCGGCCATCCACTTCCAGCACCCATAGCGTTCCGGCCCAAATGCTGCGTGCGAGATCGTCGTGGATGGCAGCGTCATCGATGCTGTGATCGGGATATCCCAGAGTGTGCAGGTCGTATTCGCGCCGCCACGGGATCAATTCCGCCAAGTCGTCGATTCGCGCATGGCGATGAACGACCCGGCCCGAGGACAACGGCCCCGGCACAATCAGGTCGGCAAGATCGAGCCGATAGAGATACTCGGGAACGGTCTTGCCCAGACGCGTTCGGTCGAGATTCAGTTCGGGTTCAGCCGTCTCTACCTGGGACCACGGCCCGAGCAGACCATCGATGCGCCGGCCTGACTCTCTAGCCACGGCCAGCGCCAGTTCCGCGGGCTGCGTCGGCGCTTGCAGGATGATGTTGCCGTTCCAGTAGTGGGCGGCGACGTCGGTCAGGACGTTGTCGGAAAACGCGCCCACGTAAAGGCCATGGACCGGTTCTGGCCCGTCAACAAGCCCGCTGTGAAACGCGTTGGCGCGCAGGAACATGGACGTCGCCCGATGGCCATCGAGGAAGGCGTCGAAGACCGCGCGGTCGGCGGGGGTGAGCGGGCGGAGGGAGGTCATGGTTTTCAAGATATCTGCGGGTCGTTTGCCATAGCGTCGGATCGCTGCAAGACGGACGGCTGCACGTGCTGTGGTTTGATGATTTAACGGACGCGAAGACGAAGCTGCAAGCTTGACAGCGGAAGCACGATGAAACTCGGTCTTACCGGGGCTTGGCCTCAAGACCCAGGTTCCGTGCAGGCAGCATGCGATCGTGCAACACGCGGATAACGGCGATCCCGTATTCGGCGGTGCGGAAATAGATGTGGTGTCGGCCTGCCTGGAATCGCCGATATCCCGTGCGAATGTGATCGCATTGGCTCGCCATTTGCGGGTGTTCCGCCAGCGCATTGAAGGCAGCATCAAGTTCGTCGGTGTAGCGATTTGCCTGCTCGAGTCCCCATGTGGTCAATGTGTAGATCCAAATCGCCTCCAGGTCACGTCTTGCTTCGGTAGAAAGCCGATACTCAGGGAGTTCGTCCGACATGTTTGGCGGCCATCTCTTCCTTGAATGAATCGGCGTCGAACGGCTCGGGTGCACCGCTCGTCTCGCCCTTGATCAGCTCTTCGCGGATGGAGTCAATCCGGGCGCGTCGTGCCTGATCACGACGGATGAGATCGCGGATGTACTCGCTGTCGTTGGTGAAATCGCCAGCGGCGATTTGCGCCTTTATCCACCGGTCCTGCTGAATTGTCACGGTTATCGTTTTTCGCATCGTTGCCATAGTAGGCTCCGAGAGCGTGTGAAAAAATCATACTATTGATGCAAAGTAGCATGAAATCGTATCCATCTGCGGTCCAGAGTCGAAAACGCACGGCGCCCGGCTGGGCTACCGGAGTGGGGGCTGATCCCGCGAGTTATGTACGATCAGGTGCGTTTGGATCTTTCGCTGAGGCTGGCATCCGGGCGCGTCGCCTAATCGTCCGACCCCGCCAGATACTCGTCGATAGCCTCCTTCAGCTCGCCCGGCTTGAAGCCAAACGGCCCTAGTCCGCCCGCGTAGGCAATCCGACCGTCCGTGCCGACTAGGTAAAGGCGATCCGGCATCGAGGCATAGGCTTCGGACACTGCGTTGTCCATCTCGTCGACGTAGGTCTTGATGCCGTACTGCATGGCGACTTCACACATGGCAGCGACCTCACGCCGTTCTTCGATCGACTGGTGGTGCCGGATGTCGTGCTTGCCCAGGTACCATCCGTCAGTGGGATGGGCTTCCGTGGTATAGATGACGATGAATTGGACCTGATCATTGTAGTCGCGATAGAGATCTCGAAGGCTCACGGCCCCGGCAACAAACGGGGGTCACGTGAAGCTGCCGAAGACCAATGCTACGGGTCTGCGGCCAAAGTGCTCGGACAGCGTGATGGGATTCTCGCCATTGACGTCCGATAGCGTGAAATCGGGTGCCATGTCGCCCTTTTTCGGCGCCAGGGGATTGAATTTCTTCTTCCAGGTCAGGCTTCTTCGCAGGCCTGCAATTGTTCGCCACAGTTTTCCAAGAAAACTCTTCGGTTTTCGGATGGGCTTGGCCGATCCCGCGGTCCCCGCATCGAAGGCTTCCTGCCCCGCAGTCACGCCGCGATTCATTTCGACACTCACTAATGCTCTCCAATCATGCAGATCTCGTTTCCGGGCTTGTCGATCATGCTGTTCGCACGAGCGGCATGATAGTGCATCCGGATAGACAAGGAATTCATCCGTCCGCGCGGCAGGCAGGACAAGCACGGAGCGACGGCGGCGGCACAGAGCCTGCGGCACAGAGCGTGCGGTGCGCCGCCCACCAGCGCCGCGCCTGACGCGTCCTCGTCAATACCGCCCCGCCGAAAACGCCTCCAAGCCGATTCCTGCCTTCCCTTCGAGCATCAGCCCGGCGAGCGCCCAGCCGCTGCTCGGCGCCAGAGTGATTCCCAGCATCTGGTGGCCGGCATTCACGTAGACGTTTTCGCGCGACGGCAGCTTGCCGATCACCGGCAGGCTGTCGGGCACAATGGGGCGCATGCCCACCCAGTCCTGTCCGCCGTCGTTCGCCTCGGGGATGTCGACGGCGCGGCTCACCTGGCGGCGCAGCGACCGGATTCGTGCGGGGTCCAATCGACTGTTGATTCCCGACAGCTCCATTGTTCCGGCGATCCGCAACGCACCGTTGAACGGAGACAAACCGATCTTGATGCCGCCGAGATAGAGCGGTTGGCGAAGCTGGTTCGCAGGCTGCTCGATCGTGATCGAGTAGCCCTTGCCGGCCGTGAGCGGAAGGCGCCAATCCAACATGCGACTCAGGGACCCGGCGTGAACACCGGCCGCCAGCACCACGGCGTCGACGTCGAGCTCGCCCATCGAGGTCGCGACCGCGGTTACGCGATACTCCTCGCTCCTGAACCCGGTCGCCGCGACGCCCTCGTGGATCTCGACTCCGCGCTCCCTCAATGCCGATCCCAGGCCGGCCGTCAAGGACTCCGGCCGCACATGACGTTCCTTCTCGAGCGCGAGCCCGAACCTGAATCCCGGGCGCAGCAGAGGCTCGCGTTCGTGTAGCGCGGCTTTGTCCAACTCACTCCACGACCCGGTCCAGACCGAGTTTCCCGCCGCAGCCGCCAGTTTCACTTCCTTTCGGGATGCTGCCGCCATGTCGGCATCGCGAAACGCCATCAGCAGGCCGGATTTGCTGTACTCGAACTGCACGCCGTCCGCGGCGAGCTCGTCGTAGCGTTCGATCGTGAATTCGTTGAGTGCAGCCAGCGCCGCGATGCCCAGCTTCTGATCGGCGCCGTTACAGAACGAGCGGAACCGCAACAGCCACGGGATCAGAGCCGGCAGGGCCGCTGGCCTGATGTAGAGCGGGCTGTCTCGCCGCAGCATCCACAGGAACGATTTCAGCGTGAGGCCCGGCGCAGACAGTGGTGTCGCGAGCGACGGGAACACCCACCCCGTGTTTCCGAGCGAACAGCCGCCGCCAAGCGTCGAAGAGTCGATGAGGATGGGATCCGCACCGAGTTTCCTGAGGTACCAGGCGGTGCAAAGGCCGATGACCCCGCCACCCACAACGCCGACGCGCATCAGACCGAATCCCGGGGTGTCTGCTCTGGATAGCGACGATTGTAGCAATGAGAGCTGCCCGAGATTCGGCGGGCTGGCACCCGGCAAGCTTCGGGGTGATGACCTGAACGGACTCCGCGATCGGCGGCACGACGCCGCCTCAGCGCTCCATCCGTGCGGCAGCGGCGAGGTCGTGGCCGCTGCCGCTCATGATGGCGTGGTACAACTTCCAGAAGCGGCGGAGCATCAGGAAGTGACGTGGCGATGAGCAAGCGGCCAAGAATAGACCTTTACAGCGACACGCAGACCCGTCCCTCTCCGGCGATGCGCGAAGCCATGGCGAACGCCGAGGTCGGCGACGAGCAGCGCAACGAGGACCCGACGGTGCGCGAGCTCTGCTCCATGGTCGCGGAGCTGCTCGGCAAGGACGCGGCGCTGTTCCTGCCCTCGGGCACCATGTGCAACG
>JAQAJI010000105.1 GCA_028278665.1 Candidatus Rariloculus versatilis | reverse complement strand
ACACGTCAACGGCAGTGTTTCCCGCGTGGGCCGCGATTGCGGGCGCGCTCATCATCGGCCAGCTCCTGCACCGGAACTTCAACCTCACGCTGCTCTCGGTGGTCGGCGTCGCGGCCCTTTACACGTCGATATACGTGGGCAGCCTCATGCCCATCGAGCTGCCGCAGGGCATGCTAGGCCTCGCACCCAACGCCAACTGGCTCATCATCCTGTTCGTCTATGCCGCCATCGCTTCGATGCTGCCTGCTGCTGCAGCCGCGCGATTTCATCAATGGCATGCAGCTCTTCGTCCGCCTGATATTGCTGTACAGCGCCGTGCTGATCTCGCTGCCCGACATATCCGCCCCGGCGTTCAATAACCAGGTGGCCGCCGATGCGCCGTCGCTGGTTCCGTTGCTGTTCGTGACGATCGCCTGCGGCGCGGTGTCCGGTTTCCACGGAATCGTGTCGTCGGGCACGACATCGAAGCAACTCGACAAGGAAACCGATGCCCGTTTCGTGCGCTACCTCGGTTCGATCGGTGAAGGTTCGCTTGCGCTGATCACGATCGTGGCGGTCAGCGGAGCTGCGCTCGCCGCCACTCCGGAACTGTGGCATGCGATGTACGAACGCTACGGCGAAGCCGGCGCAGCCACCTTCGTTCAGGGCGGCGCACAACTCATCGAGACCGGCTGGGGTATACCGCTCGCGGTGTCGACCACGCTGCTCGCAACCATGGTGGTGCTTTTTGCCGCAACGACGATGGACACGGGCGTTCGGCTGCAGCGCTACATCATCCAGGAGTGGGGCGAGATCTATGGTATCGGCGTGCTCAGGAACAGTGTCGTGGCCACGCTCGTCGCGGTCGGCTGCTGTCTGTTCCTCGCATTCGGCGCGGGCGGCGCGTCCGGCCAGGGCGGCCTGATCATCTGGCCGCTGTTCGGTTCGACGAACCAGATCCTCGCAGGGCTCACGCTGCTGGTCATTTCGGTCATGCTGATCAAGCTCGGCCGACCGGCCCGCTACACGCTGATCCCGATGACCTTCGTCCTGATCACGTCGGCCTGGGCGGCGCTGTTGAAGCTGATCGAGTGGTACCAGGCCGGCAACTGGCTGCTGGTCGCGATCGACCTCGTCGTGCTAGTCACGAGCCTGCTCGTCATCCTCGAAGCGGCTTCGGTGATCGCACGTTACCGGCGCGAGAACCTCGCGTCCGAAACGCTCTGAGCGCCGGAGCCAACGGCGTTCCTCATGCCGTGTCGGTCGCCGTGCCGACGCCGGCGAAGGCTATTCGTCGTCGGACTCGTCGCGGACGCCGCGGCCGAACACGGCCTCGCCATTTTCGCGGCTGATGCCGTTGGCGCGCGCAACCGTCGGCCTGTCGCGCGCCCTGTGACCCGTTACGATGACTCTGTCCCCGGGCTGCAGGTCGTTGCGCGACCAGCCGCTGCGGATCAGAGAATTCGGGCTCGACAACTCGAAGTCGTAGGTGACGGTTTCGCCGCTCTCCTCCACGTCGACGTGCAGCCAGCCGTGCGGATTGGTCCACTGGATCGAGTTCACCACGCCCTCGATGCGGAACGGCTGGTTGATATCGAATTCCGACGCAAACGAATGGTGGGCCGACGACAATGCCGGGATCATCCCGGCTGCGACAACGGCGCACCACCACGGCAGATTTCGATTCGTTGACGATTTCATGTTTGTAGTCCTCGGCGTATCCATTTGCCGTACACGGCCGCGGACCGCGCCGGCGAAGCTTACTCTTCTGTTCTGTAATAGTTCTGGCTCGACACTTCGTTCTCGATGCACACGAACTCGATGAGGCTGGTGTCGAGCAGGATCTCCTGGTTTACGCGGACCGTAAATGGTTCCGTATAGGCCATCGGATCCTCGATCGTGACGTCGATCTCAAGCGCGCCGAAATTCGGGCGGCGAAACCGCTCGGTGATCTTGCCCGATGAGGTCAGGGGGCTGCCGTTGTAATCGAGCCAGACGTCGTCGCGAAAACCCGTGGTCTCGACGACCAGCGTGTCGCCTTCCCAGCGGCCTATCGAGTAGCCGAACCACCATGGCAGGGCATCGCTGCCGGGCAATTCCCGGCCATCGAGAAAGATCTGCCTCAGACCCGAGTTCGCCTCATTGATGATCAGTACGAGGTCGGGCGTCTGTACGATCTTTCGCGGCTGGGGGTGCAGGTGGTAGTGCATGTGGCCCATGGGCAGGCAATAGCCGTCGGGGTTGCCGCGCGCCATGTCGTCGATGCGCTCCTGGGTAATCGCGTCGCCCCACTCCGTGTACGGCGGGTCGAATTGAGCGCCAATATCGAAGAAGTGCGCGACCGGAGGTGAACCTTCCGGCGGATCCACATTCGGGCCTCGCCCGAGTTGCCCGTCCACGGGACCGCGCCGGCCTCCTCGCGCTTCCCAGATTCCCGACAGATCCGGCCGACCGTCAGCCGTTCTGGGTGCCGGGCCTTCGAGGTCAGGCTCACCGTCGGGGGTCAGGGGCACACCGGGAGTCGGGTGCGGCGGCCACTGCGCGGCCGCGGATCCGGCCGTCAAGCCAACGAGCGCGGCTACGAGCGCTCCGAACAACCATGGTCTCATTGTTCGCTCCGAAATCTTCGCCTCAGCCCTCATTATGCCCTGACAGGCACGCGTCGGGCGAGATGGCGCGACGCGAAGGTTGCCGACTGACGCGGCGACAACCGGTGGCCGGCGTAGATCGAAAACCGGCACGGCTCTGCGGTCAGCGCTCCAGCGCGGGCAGCAACGCCTCGCGGTCCGGCGGCAGCCGCTGATCGACGGCGTTGAGCATGATGCCGACCCGGATGTATTCGCCCATGATCGCCATGAGCTGGATCGTGTGCTGATAGCCGTAAAGGTCGACCATGCGCTGCCAGAGTTCGCTGCTGACCGTATTCTCGCGCAGCAATGTGCGGCCGAAGGTGATGAACGCGGCGTCCCTGTCCGACAGTCCGGCGACGTCGCGGTCGTACTTGACGACATCGATGACCGATTGTTCCAGCCCCTGGCGCAAGCCTGCGGGCTCGTGCGCGGACCATTCGTATTGCTGGTCGATCTCACGCGCGGCGACGAGCACCGCGAGCTGGAAGTACCTTGCGCCGACCGGGCTTCCCTCGCCTGACGGGATACCGAGGTAGCGGTCGCGCGGAGCATAGATCGTGACGTGAGGCGGGCCGGGGCGGGCCTCGAAGTCGGGGCGTTCGGCAAGGTAACGCCGGCCCTCCTCGTCGAGGTCTTCCGGCGTCACGGGCGGCAGGCGCGAGAGCGTCTGCGGGTGGATATCGGGCGGCAACGTTGTCTGCGCCTGTACGCCAACCGCCAGCGCCGCAAGAACGAAAAGGGAAAATCGAATACTCATGGCATCCCCTCCGGCTTGAGAATCGACTGAAAATCCAGTCTAGCCAGTGCCTGCCGGATCGTCCATCAGCAGCCCACGATGTACTGCGGCATAACGGGCTCCGCCGTCACGGACAGCGGCTCGCCGATTCTGATATATGATCGGTCCGCCGGGTATCGCCAACAAAACATGGGGTCACGCGCGATGAACTCTTCGCGACGTTCAGTGATCGCAGCCGCCGCCTGCGTGTTGGCGCTTCATGTCACTGGCGGCATGGCGTTTACCGAGGACCAGGCGGCCGCGGGAAGCTCGGCCTACGGGCAATTCTGCGGGAACTGTCACGGCGCGGGTCTGCGCCAGCTTCCCGACGCACTCTTGCTCGGCCGCGAATTCGTCGCGAAGTGGCGGAACCGCGCCACGAGCGAGCTTGTCGAGCAGACTCGCACGACAATGCCGCCGGAGAATCCGGATGGCCTGAGCGAAGAAACCTACGTCGCCATCGTCGCCTACCTGCTGCTCGCCAACGGCGCAGTCGCCGATGACCAGCCCCTGAGCGCCGCAGCGACCGACTTCGTGGGGGATGGTCTTGGCGACGCCGCAGCGCCGCTGCCGGCCATCGCCGCGGCCGCGGCACCGGAACCAGCCGGCGTGACTGTCGCCGGCCGAGTCGAAAAGTACCTGCCGCTTACGGACGAGACCTTGCGCGCTCCAGCGGCCGGCGACTGGCCGATGCTGCGGCGCGACTACGGCGCGACTAGCTACAGCCCGCTCAGCGAGGTCAACGTCGGCAACGCGCACCTGCTCCAGCTCGCATGGATCTGGCCAATGCGCGACGGCGGCACGAACCAGCCGGCGCCCCTCGCCTACAACGGCACGATCTACCTTGCCAATACCGGCGGTATCGTGCAGGCGCTCGACGGCAGGACGGGCGACCTGATCTGGGAGCACAGCGTGGGCGCGGATATCGCCCCGCGCGGACTTGCACTCTACGACGACATGCTCATTTTCCAGAGCGCGGCCGCCTGGGCGATTCGCGCGCAGGATGCCCGACTTGTCGCGCTCGACGCGCGAACGGGCGACACGATCTGGGACGTCCGGATGCCCGATGTCTACGCGACCAATAGCGGCCCGATCGTCGCGAACGGCCTGATCATCCAGGGCATGGGCACCTGCGCGATCTACGAGGACAAGAAGTGCTTCATCAGCGCGTACGATCCGGCCACGGGCGAGCAGCGCTGGCGCTTCAGGACTGTTGCGCTGACCGGAGAGCCCGGCGGGAATACCTGGGGCGGACTTCCCGACATCTACCGCGCGGGCGCCGAGACATGGATCACCGGGACCTACGATCCCGAGCTCAACCTCACCTATTGGGGAACGACCCAGGCCAAGCCATGGATGCCGGCAAGCCGGGGCATGAAGACCGAAGACGTGGCGCTCTATTCGAGCTCGACCGTCGCCCTCGATGCGACGACCGGTGAGCTTGCCTGGTACTACTCGCACGCTCCGGGCGAGGCCTTCGATCTCGACGTGGTTTTCGAGCGCGTGCTCATTGACGCCGGTAACGCGAAGTGGGTTTTCTCGGTCGGCAAGGACGGCGTGCTCTGGAAGCACGACCGGATCACCGGCGAATACCTCGATCACGTCGAGACCGTCTTTCAGAACGTCTGGGCGCGCTTCGACCCCGAAACCGGGCGGCCCACCTACCGCGACGACATCATCGATCACGAGGTCGGTCAATGGATCGACGCCTGCCCGAGTACCGCCGGCGGCAAGAACTGGCACGCGATGAGCTTCCACCGGCCCTCGCGGCAACTGATCATTCCGTTGAGCCAGAGCTGCGTGTCGCTGCGCGCCCAGGCCATCGAGCAGATCCCGGGCGGCGGCAGCGGCGGGGGCGCCGACCGCCGCTTCTACGAAATGCCGGGCAGCGACGGCAACGTCGGCAAGCTCGCCGCGTTCAACGTCGACACGATGCGCGAGACCTGGTCACTCGAGCAGCGCGCCTCGTTCCTGACATCGGTGCTGTCGACGGCGGGGGGACTTGCGTTCGCAGGCGACCTCGACCGCAGCTTCAAGGCTGTCGACGTGCGCGACGGCCGCGTCCTGTGGGAGACGCGGCTCGCAACCTCGGTGCAGGGTTATCCGATCAGCTTCGCTGTCGACGGCAAGCAGTACGTTGCCGTGTCGACCGGCCTCGGCGGCGGCAGCCCGCGCGGCGTGCCGGCGACGATCACACCGGAAATCAGCTCACCCGGGCGCGGCCACGCGCTATACGTGTTCGCGTTGCCCTGACCGCCCGCGGCAGGTGCCCCGCCCCACTCGGGGCGAGACGGCCGGCACGCCGCCGCAAGCACGCCCCGCACCGAGTTGCGGATGCGCCCGGCCACGGCGTGGACGGCTGCGATGCTGTCGGCGTGGGTGCGCGAGGCGACTATTTCGTCGCAGCAGCTTCGATTTCGGCGGCGAGTTCGATGAAAATTTCCGCGTATGCCGCGTTGTCGAGCTGAGCCATCGCAAAGTGGCCGCCACCCTCGAGACCGCGATCGGGAAAATACACCGAACTTGCATCCACGCCGGCTTGCTGCCAGGCCGCAGCCTGACATGCGATTTGTGCGCCTCCATCAACCGGTCCGGATATCGCGCCGAGACCGAATTCGCTCGCGACGAGTACGACGGGCACGTCGTCAAAATTAACGAGTTTGCTCGGGGAGTCCCCCTGCATCGGGCAGCCGTCGCGTTCCACGGCCGCAAAGTCCTGCGGCAACGGGGGCTCGACCTGCCAGTCGGCGATCACCGGACGTCCGCCGAAGCCTGGGGCGACCGGGTTGCCGCCCGCAGCCTCGAACGCAATGATGCCGACGACCTTGTCCGGGTTGAGGTCCGGTACCCGGAACGTGCTTCCACCACCGGCCGAATGCGCAATGAGTATGGCCGGGCCGATCTCGTCGAGCAGGGCAGAAATCGCTTGCGCGGCGACTTCGTTGCCGCAATAGGGCGCGGTTGCAGAACTCGCAGACCAACTGACGACCGAGTCGTTGGTCGGAGTCGGTTCGCCACCCGGCCAGACGCTCGAATCGGACGTCGCAAGCCGTGCGATGAACGCGGTATTCGCTCCGCCGACAGTCCCGTCACCGCAACTCGCGTTGCTCTGCGAGCGACCGTGACCCGGACGGTCGACGACATGGACGTCCCACCCGTCGGCAACGAAGTAGTCGACCCAGCCGTCCCGCCCGTCCGGAGTCTCGAGCCAGTCGGTCCCCTGACCGCCGCCGCCGTGGATCAGCACCAGCGGGTAGCGATGGCGGCTGTCGGCCGGCAGCAGGTATTGGACGAACATGGCGTTCAGCACGTCGAGCGAGCCGTTTTCCCCTTCCTGTGTCGTATGCCCGACATACTTCCAACCGAGGTCGCGAAGCACGAGCTCACCGGCTTCGCCTCCCGCGAGCGCCGAACCTGTCGCCGCAATGGCGCCCAATGCCGTGCCCGCAAGCAGATGCGCGAATTTTCTGTTCATAGTTGTTGCTCCATGTCTTGCCAATGGTCCGCCTGAATCGTTTCCGAGCGACGGCGGCGAGCCCGCGTGGAGCCGCGCCAATGCCGGTCGGCGCCTACTGAAACTCGCGGCCGTCCTCAAGGCGAACCCGTCTGAGAAAATACACGCTCGGATCTTCCCGTAGCGGCGAACCTATCGCGGTAATCCTGGTCCCGGGCTCGATCATGTTGGGCCTCAAGCCCCTGCGCACGAGCATGTTGGCGGGTGCACCTTCGATAAAGGTAATCGTCTGCGTATCGCCGTTTTCAAGCGTGCGCGTCAACGTCATCGCGATGTGCGGATTCTTGAAATTGAGCGTTTCAACGACACCCTCAAACGGGATCTCCTGACTGAAATCGTAGATCGCAAATGAATGGTGGCCGAAGACCGGCAGCGCCATCGTTGCAAGGACCAGAAGCAGCCCGGACGCGAAACCCGGGCGGCGCGATGCTCGTCTCATGCTTGTTGCTCCGCAAACGCGTGGCCGAAAGATAACAATGCAATCTTCAAAAGACCATGATTGCCGGGGTGTCTGCCCACGTGCCGCAGTTTGCGCCAACCGCGGCTTCGTGCGATAAACAGCGTCCGCCGGGCGCCGCTACCCTTGAGGTCACGCTGCTTCCGGCCCGAACCTGACAGGGGGGGATTGGTGGATGAGACGCACAAGCATCGCGTGGTATTGCGCTAGCGTCGTACTGGTCGGGGCAGCCGGCAGCGCGCATGCCCAGAACGTGGCGGATCCCGACTTTACTGGCCTGTGGATGCCGTTGATCGAAAGCGATCCTCCCGTAGAACGCCTGCTGTGGCCGCAGGAGCCGCCGTATACGGAGTACGGTCAGGCCCTCTGGGACGCGTATGCGGCCGAGTTCGATCCCGTGACCGACGATCCCGCCAGATTCTGCGTGCATCCGGGCATGCCGCGATCGATGCTTGGCACGCCGACGTTTCCGATCGAGATTTTCCACCGGCCGCACGACTTCACGATCTTCCTGGAAGCGTATTACCAGTATCGAAAAATCTACATACAGGTCGAGGATCGCGAACCTCCCGAACCGATCCTCACGTCCCGCATGGGGTACTCGGTCGCTCATTGGGACGGGGACACTCTCGTCGTGGAGACATCGTTTCTCGCAGCACGCGACAAGGGCCGCATCCTGATGTCGGGCGATGCGCGTGTCGTCGAACGCATCCACATGGAAGTCGACGACCAGGGCCGCCGACTGCTTGTGGACAACGTCCGTTTCACGGACCCGGCGGTCTATGCCGAACCAATCGACATTCGGGGCGTGTGGTACTACTCGCCCGACACGCCGGTCATGGAATACGTGTGCAGCCAGAACATTTATGACGAACATATCGCCGCGAAACGCGCGGCCCCCGCCGCCACGCCTTGATGAGCGTGCTCACTTTTCCATAAACTCTCGTCCTTTCGGACCGTTCAGGAGCAATCTCGATGACGAAGCCTTGCAAGCCTTGTCTTTCACTTGGCGCCGTGCTGATCCTGGCTGGCGGTGCGATGCCGCTCGAGCACGCAGTGGCGCAGCGTCAGGCGCCGCCACCCCCATCGCCGGAAAAGCAGGCGATGATCGACCTTGGAATCGAGCACGTGACCGCTCGAGGCCTCTATGATTACTTCAGGAGTGAGGCCGACGGTGACGGGACCCTGGCCTGGGAGGATGTGCCCGACTGGGGCGGCGTGTGGACGCGCGAGACTTTCGTGTTCTTCTGGGACGGCGACCAGGGCACCATGGATACGCTGCCGACGGCGAAACTGACGCCCGAATACGAACGCAGGCTTCTCGAGAAGCTCGATCGCATCGACCAGGACATCGAGTACGACCCCCTCAGCGCGGGTAACCCTGCCGGGATGCCGCGCTGGATCTCGGAGCCGTTTCTCAAGGACTTCGCGGTCACACCGCAGCAAACCTGGCTCATCAACGAGATGATGAACGAGATCCGGCGCGTGTATACGGATGGACGCGATCACCCGCCGCCGGAGGACGCCTATCCGCTGTGGCTTGGCGATTCTATCGGCTTCTGGGACGAAGACCGACTAGTCATCCATACCAACCAGATGCGCGAGGGGCAGTACCAGCGCATTCAGCCGGAATACACCGACCAGGTCGAAACGGTGGAAATCTGCCAGAAGACGGCGGACGACACGATCGAGGTCGACATCTGGGTCTACGACCCGCCGGTTCTGGTTGAACCTTG
>JAQAJI010000104.1 GCA_028278665.1 Candidatus Rariloculus versatilis | reverse complement strand
CGGTGATGAGACACCCGCCGACCCTGCCGTAATAGGCGTACTGGCCGTGCTCGTTGAGCAGGTGGGAATTGGCGTAGAGCCGTTCGATCGTCTTCGTGCAGATCGAGGTCTTCTCCCCGAGCCAGATCGCGCTTGTCAGCACGAGAATGTTTGCGGCCTTGACCTTCTCGAAGATGGCGGGCCACTCGTCCTCGGCCCAGCCCTGCGTGGTCATGTCCGGCCACACGCCGTACGCGATGTTGTGATCGACCGGCCGGATGACTTCGACCGAGATGCCGTTGATCTCCATGATCGCTTTGGAGATGTTGATGAGTCCCTGCGTATGCGAGAGCTCGGGCGACCGTTTGAGCGTGCAGTTGAGGAACAGCGCCTTCAGGTTCGAAAAGTCCCATTCGCTCGATTCGCAGAGCTCGATCTGTTGCTTCGATAGGGTCATCGGGTGTTCTCGCCTTCAGTCGGGTGGTTGGATGCGGTACGCGCCGGGTCCGCCGCGCCCGGTTGTCGTCCGGCAGATGCGACCTCGACCTTTTGCCGCTTCGCCGGTCGCGCCATCGGATCCTGCCGGTAGAACGCTGCAAGCTGGTTATAGATGGCCGGATGGTGTTCGTGAAGTTGCACGGGAACGTCGAAAAACATCTCCGAGCACACCGCGAAGAACTCGCCGGGGTCTTCGGCTGCGTACGGGTCGAGCCATGTATCCTCACCGCGCTCGAGGCTCGCGCCGAGCGCGTCATAGGTCGTCTGGAACGTCTCGATCCAGGTGTCGAACGACATTCCGCGATGCAGGGGCGGTACGCCGTTGACGGCGCCGTCGAGGAGGTCGAGCTTGTGCGCGAATTCGTGGGCCACGACGTCGAAACCGTCGCCCCGGCCGCTCGCGAGCACTTCCTCCCATCCCAGGACGACGGGGCCCTGCTCCCAGGCTTCGCCGCTCAGCACATCGTCGCCGATATGCACCACGCCGGCTTCGTCCTCGTATTCACGCCCGCGCACGACAAATTCGCCGGGATGTACGATGACCGACACGAACCCGGCGTAGGAGTCCAGGCCGAGTTCGAGCACCGGTCGGCAGGCCAGCGCAGCAATCCGTACCTGCATCGCATCATCGAGCTCGAAGCCCGCGGAGGGCTCGAGCGATTTCTCGTGCAGGAACAGCAGCGGAATGTCCTGCAGGCGCTGCAGCTCGTCACCATCGAGCCGGGAAAGACTCGCGATTTCGGCGATGGTTCCATCCCACAGGTCAGCAGGAATGGAACGCTTCGCCAGGATCCGGCGCCGCCGCGAGCGCTTTGAAAGTGGGAACATGCGGCGATCATAACTCACGGCAATCGCTCGGATTGGTTACACTCGTTAGCGATCTTCCGTCCAATCAACAAGCTTTCCAGCAACGCGGCCCGGCAAGCCAATACAACACTCGGAGGAGCCTGCCATGTACAGAATCGTGAGCACGTCCCTTGCAGCACTGGCGCTGTTGCCGCCGCTCGCTGCGGCCCACCACAGCGTCGCCGTGTGGTTCGATTCGAGCCAGCGGCAGGAGATCGAAGGCGTCGTAACCGAGGTCAGGTGGCAGAATCCGCACGTGCGGTTCTTCATGCGCGCGCCGAACGCGGAGGGCGAGGAGACCATCTGGGAGGTCGAGACCTTTTCGGTCAGCGGGATCAGCCGCTGGGGCATCGGGCCGGAACTCATCAACGTCGGCGACCGGGTACTCGTCTCGGGCGCGCCCTCCCGACGGGGGCTTGACAACATCTTCGTGCGCAACCTGTTATTGCCGAGCGGTCGGGAACTCGTGTTCGGCGGCGAGCCGCGGTTCTCCGACGACGCGCTTCGCGCCGGCGAAGCGAATCCCGCCCGCGAGGGCGACGGTTCCCGCCCCGAACTCGGCGTCTTTCGCGTCTGGACTTCGGGCCAGGGCGGAGGCCAGGTGTTCCCGGAAACCTTCGATGCCGACTTCGACTTCAGTTACTACCCGCTGACGGAGGCGGCGCGAGCTGCGGTTGAAGCCTTCGACTACTTCGAGCACGACCCGACGAACGATTGCCGGCCGAAGGGCATGCCGATCATCATGGAGCAGCCCTATCCGATGGAGTTCGTCGAAGAGGGCAGCACGATCGTGCTGCGCATCGAGGAGTACGACCTCGTGCGCACGATCCACATGGGAGACGCACCCGACCCCGAGACGCAGCCGCCGACGCCGCTCGGGTTCTCAGTCGGCCGCATGGACGGCCGCGACCTCGTCGTCACGACGACGCGAATCAGTTCCGGGACGTTCGACAGCGTGGGCGTCCCGTTGAGCATCGACGCCCGGCTCGAGGAACGCTTCGCGCCGAGCGACGACGGTTCCACGCTTCAATACACGCTGATCGTCGAGGATCCGGTCAACTTCACAGCGCCCGTCGAGACCGGCAAGCGCTTCATCTACCAGCCCGAAATAGCGGTTGAGCCGTTCAACTGCGTCGAGTAGAGACCTTGCGGTGATCATGAGGGGGATCAATCGAATGGACAGGATCGTTTCACGCTGTTCGTTGCCGCGTTTGAGCAGCGGTCGGGTCGCCATGGCATGTCTGACCGGCCTGGTCTGCCTGGTCGGGGCCGGCTGGTCCGCGAGCGCCGATGCGCAGACCTGGACGCCTCCGGCCGACAACGAGCGCTGCCCGTCGAGATGGGGCGCAGGCGACGAGCGCGGCTCGGCCAACCACATGGGAGCGGCGACGATAATGCGCGCCGCGCAACTCATCCGGGCCGGCGAGTTCGCGGATCTCGGTCACGCGCTGAATGGCTCGATTCCGCTCGGCGCGCGCCATTTCGACGTCTACATGAAGCCGACGTTCATGAATCCCGAGCCGAACCGGCGCGGCTCGAACGAGGAACTCGTCGTCGCCGAGATCGGTCAGGTCGGCACACAGTTCGACGGGTTCAGCCATCAGACGATCGGCGGATCGCTCTACAATTGCTTCGAGGTCGCCGGCACAATGGGCCGCGACGGCTTTTCCCGGCTCGGCGTCGAGAACGTCGGAACGCTCATGACGCGCGGCGTGTTGCTCGATATCGCGGGACTCAAGGGCGTGGACATGCTGCCCGTGGACTACGAGATCACTGCCGCGGACCTCGAGGCCGAGCTTGCCCGCCATGAGCTCACGATCGAGCCCGGCGACGCGGTGATCATCAACACCGGGTGGGGCGTGTTCTGGTACGAGGATCCCGAGCGCTTCATGGCTTCGGCGCCGGGAATCGGCATCGGAGCCGCCGAATGGCTCGTGAGCCGTGACCCGATGCTCGTCGGCGCCGACAACCAGGCCGTCGAGATGCAGCCGAATCCCGACCCGGAGCTCAACCTGCCGGTGCACCAGATCATGCTCGTCGTCAACGGCGTTCACCTGCTCGAGCGGCTCAAGCTCGACGAACTCGTCGGGAGCGGCGTGCACGAGTTCGCTCTCGTCGTTCAGCCGCTCAAGATCGAGGGTGCGACGGGGTCGACGGTTGCGCCCACCGCGATCTGGTGATCGCTGCGTAGAGCCCGGGCACGACGCCACTCGACTTCCGGGTCGGGTTGCTAGAATGGCGCCGCCCATCGCACCGCCGTGACCAGATGGAAGGAACGAACCACGAAGTCCGCTTCGAAGCGGACGAGCAGCCGCCGCTCGGTTTGACCATCGGTCTCGGGGCCCAGTACACGGTCCTCGCACTCGCCTCGGTCGTCCTGACGCCGGCCATCCTGATCAGCAGCGCCGGCGGCAGCGAGGCGTATCTGACCTGGGCCGTGTTCGGCGCGCTTGCCGTGAGCGGCGTGGCCACGATCGTGCAGGCTCTGCGCCTGGGGCGAATCGGCGCCGGCTACATCCTGGTCATGGGCAGCACGGCGGCCTTCCTGCCGATGAGCGTCACGGCGATCGCGCAGGGAGGGCCCGCGCTGCTGGCCACCCTCATTGTCATGTCGTCTATCGTTCAATTCCTTCTCGGCGCGAAGATGTCCTTGCTGCGGCGCGTGTTTACACCAACGGTGGCCGGAACCGTGCTCATGCTGGTCCCCGTGAGTCTGGCGCCGATCATCTTCGACAAGCTCACGGAGGCTCCCGCCGGCGTCTCGGAGGCCGCCGCGCCCGTCACCGGTGTCGTAACGCTCGCGGTCGTCGTTCTGATCGCGCTGCGCCTGTCCGGCGCCTGGCGGATCTGGGCACCGGCCATCGGTCTTGCGGCCGGAGGACTGACCGGTCTCGCCTTTGGCATCTACGACCTCGAGCGGGTTGCGAACGCAGCGTGGATCGGGCTGCCCGACTTCAGCGGGTACCCGGGTCTGGATCTCAACTTCGGCGGCGTGTTCTGGGCGCTGCTGCCGGGATTCATCATCGTGACCCTGGTCGGTGCGATGGACACTCTCGGCGACGCCATTGCCATTCAGCGCGCGTCGTGGCGCAAGCCGCGCGCCATCGACTTCCGGTCCATACAGGGCGCCATCAACGCGGACGGTTTCGGCAACCTGCTGTCGGGCATCGGCGGGACCGTCCCGAACACGACCTACGGCGCGAGCATCGCGATCGCGGAGCTCACGGGAGTCGCGTCGCGCGCCGTGGGTGTCTGGGTCGGTATCCTGTTCATCGGCCTGGCGTTCCTGCCGAAACTTGTGGCCGTGGTCGTCGCGTTGCCGGGTCCGGTCGCGGGCGCCTATCTCGCGATCATCGTGGCGCTGATTTTCGTCTTCGGCGTGAAGATTCTGACCAACGACGGTCTCGACTACCGCAAGAGCCTTATCGTCGGATTCGCGTTCTGGGTGGGCCTCGCATTCCAGTTCGACATGATCTATCCGGAGCTCATCGAGGGATTCTGGGGCGACCTTCTCGGGCAGGGCATGACCTCTGGCGGGATCACGGTCATCGTCCTGTCGGGTTTCCTGGACCTGACCGGCAGGCGCCCCGGACGCTTGAGGTCCAGTCTCTCGCTCGATGCACTGCCCGCTATCGACGCATTCCTCTGCGACTTCGCCAGGCACATGCGCTCGGACGAGTCCATGACAAACCGTCTGCGGGCCGTCGCCGAAGAAGCGATACACACATTGCTCGGCGACGGTGAGCCGGGCGGAAAGCGGGATTTGCTGATCATTGCGCGGCAGGATGGTCGATCGGCGGACGTGGAGTTTATCGCCGGCGGTGCGGACGTGAACCTCGAGGATCAGCTCGCGATGCTGAGCGAGGGGGTGACCGACCTGCCGAACGAGGCGGAGACGCCGCTGAGGCTGCTGCGGCACTACGCCACGTCGGTCCGCCACCAGCAATACCACGGCACGGACATCGTGACCTTCCGCGTGGAACCGAAGGGAGCCGGCTAAGGACAGGCTGGATACTGTGTCCAGGGCTAAGCTGGTCGCGCGGGACCTCGTCCGTCAGCCCGCCTTGCTCCTTGTTGCCCTGCGCCGCAGGAATTCACGGCTGCAAATCCGCTCTCATCCTCCCCATCGTGCGATCGGTTTCGTCAAATATGGCTCGATATTCTCCTCAACCGATTCCACGATGGGACCGCGATATCCGATTTTTTGCTTTCGCGACTTGCTACGGCGCAGGTTCCTAACTGATTCCGGTTTCGATCACCGACTCGTGCCAGGGGATCATCAGGCGCTTGATCCCGTTGACCGCGAAGAAGAGCAGCCAGCCGAGGCCCGCCAGCAGGATGATGACGGCGAAGAGCCGCGGAGCATCGAGCGCGTTCAGGCTCACGACGACCATGTAGCCCAGCCCTTCGTTGCCGCCCAGATACTCGCCGACGATCGCGCCGATGAGCGCGAGGACGATCCCGACCTCCATGCCGGCGAATACGTACGGCAGGGTGCTGTGGAAGTCGAGCGAACTGAACGTCTGCCAGCGGTTCGCGTTCAGGCTGCGCATCACTTCGCGGTGACCGGGCTCCACCGAGCGAACGCCGAGCAGCACATTGAGCATGATCGGAAAGAACGCAAGGATCGCCGCAATGATGACCTTCGAGGTGATCCCGAAACCGAACCAGATCACGAACAGCGGAATGAGCGCGACCTTCGGGATCACCTGCAGCGCCACGACGAGCGGCCGCACGGCGAGTTCGAGCCAGAAAATGCGGCCGAGCACCGCTCCGACCATGACGCCCGTGACAAGAGCGAACCCGAAGCCTACAACCGTTTCGACGAGCGTGATCCGGGCGTGAACGAGCCAGGTATCAGGTTGACGCGAGAACTCGAGCAGCGTCTGCGCCACGGCCTCGGGCGGCGGCAGCACGAACGGCGAAATTTCGAATACCGTGGTGCTGAGCTTCCATATCACGACGGTCACGATGAGCAGCAGCGGCGTGCTGATCCAGGGCAGGAGCTTCATGAAGCGCTCGCGGTCCATCACGCATCCTCGTCGAGTTCATGCCGCAACTCGCGGGCGATGTTCTGAAACTCCGGCTGGGTCTCGAGGTCGAGCTCCCTGGGGCGTGGGAAGGGCACGCGGGTGATCGAGCGAATGCGTCCCGGCCGCGGCGAGAGCAGCACGATACGGTCGGCGAGAAACACGGCCTCGTTGATCGAATGGGTGACGAGCACCACGGTTGCGCGCGTTGCCGCCGCGATCGATTGCAACTCGAGATTCATCCTTTCGCGTGTCATCGCGTCGAGCGCGCCGAAAGGCTCGTCGAGAAGCAGTACGGCGGGCCGATAGCTCAGTGCGCGGGCGATCGCGGTGCGCTGACGCATGCCGCCGGAAAGTTCACGCGGGTACGCGCGTTCGAAGCCCGTGAGCCCCACGAGATCGCAAAGTTCATGTGCCCGAGCTCTGCGCGTCTTGCGATCGACGCCCCGGAGCTTGAGCGGAAGGGCGATGTTGTCCTCGACGCTGTACCAGGGGAACAGGTTCGGATCCTGAAACACGATACCGAGCTTGTTGACGGTTTCGGTATCGAGAACCGCACCGTCCCACAGCGAGCGGCCCTCGGCCCTGACCGCGCCTTCGCTGGGCTTCACGAGTCCGGCAAGAATGCGCAGCAGCGTCGTCTTGCCGCAGCCGGACTGGCCGATGATCGCGATGAACTCCTCGCGCTCGATGGTGAGGTTGATGGTTGTCAGCGCGTGCGTCGTTGCGCGCTTGGTCTCGAAGATCTTCTCGACGCCGACGAGTTCAAGTTCGGGCACAGCCGGAGCCGCCGCCATTTCTCTTACCGCGCTCAAAGGGGGCGTTCGCAATCGAGCCGGCACTCAGCCGGCGGGAACGAGCTCGTTCGTGAACCAGGCGTCCGGATCCAGACCGCCTTCGACCTGGCCGGCGTTCACGAGCTCGAGATAGCCGGCGCGCCACTGGTCGGCGTCGGTTCTGAGCAACGTGCCCGGGCCGCCCGCCGTCCAGGTGCGTTCATATTCGTTCAGACTTTCGACTGCGACGGCGGTGTCGTCGAGCGTGCCGAAGGAGTATTTCTCCCGCACGATGCGCAGTGTTTCGGCAAATCCGTCGTCGGCGGTCATGAAGTCGATCGCGCCGCGTATGGCGGCAAGGTATCTGCGCGCGATATCGGCATGTTCCACGAGGCCGGTTTCGGAGACCATGTAAAGCTGCGCGCCGGATTCGATGAAGTCGCCAGGATTGAGCACGACTGCGTTGGCGGTCTGCGCCTGGAGAATCTTGGCCGTATCGATACTGACCATGAAACCGGCGATGCGGCCCTGCTCGACGAGATTGAATACGCCCGGGCCAAGTCCGACGACCTGACGATCGACGCTTTCGACATCGAGGCCGGATGCCGCGACCATCAGGTTGAGTGTGATCTCCGATGAGCCGCCTTCCGACGGTATGCCGATCGTCTTGCCGACGAAGTCGGCCGGTTCGCGCAACGGGTCGGCGGAACTGGAGACAAGGCGGATCGTTGAGCCCTTGATGACCGTGCCGATATTCATGATCGGAGCGTCGCTGTTCACAGCGTGACTCACCGCCTCGATTTGCCCGATGCGCGTCAGGGGCGCACTGCCCGCGAGTACGAGCTGGATCGCCTGCGCCGAACCGCGGGTCGACTGAAACGTCACGTCGAGCCCCTGGTCGGCGAAATAGCCGCCGGCGTCGGCGAGCAGTTCCGGCGCGAATGTCAGCGTCGTGAGCGGAAGGATCGCGAGAAACGTCAGCGGATCGCCCGTGTCCGGCGTTTCGTCACCGGCGCACGAGGTCAGAAGCACACCGCTTCCTCCCGCGAGAAGCGCCGAGGCGGAGCCCTGCAACACGGTGCGGCGCGTGAGCCCGCGAGAGCGTATTGTCATCGTTGCGAATTCCATCTATTGAAGGTGCGGGCACAGTTTACCTAATCCGTGCGCAGCATTCGTTCCCGGCGTGCGCCCATTAGGTACACTAGCGATCCGATTTCGCGCTCCGGAGAACGCGATGCGCAAGCAGTTTGCACTGCTCGGCCTCGCTAACAGCCCGTGCCTTGGGATTCGCGTGCCAGACAAGTGTTGCGGCAACGTTCCGCGAGTGTTTCGCACGGGGATGGGCTCGCGAGATGAACCCGCGCATG
The DNA here is from genome assembly GCA_028278665.1 of Candidatus Rariloculus versatilis. Classification (GTDB taxonomy): domain Bacteria; phylum Pseudomonadota; class Gammaproteobacteria; order Steroidobacterales; family Rariloculaceae; genus Rariloculus; species Rariloculus versatilis. Next base: position 418 of record JAQAJI010000104.1, on the reverse strand, counting down.
GAGAGACGATGAAAGCGATAAGAGCCTTGGTATTGCGTGGCGCGGGCTTCAGTCTGGCCGCGTTGCTTGCAGGAGTGGCCGGTGCGCAGACGCAACGCGAACTTCCGCCCGTCGAGCCCCCGCCGCAGGACTTCGCGACGGCCGAAGAGCACTACGCATTTCTCTATGAGCAGGCCGGCGGCGGTACCGAACACACCATGGAAACGATCCCCGTCTGGAACGGGCTCTGGTCGAGCGGCAGCAACTCGATGGCCACTATATTTCTCGAGGGGGGCTCACGCCGCTCGGGCGGGGCGGTCAGGGAAGGCGTGCTCACTCCGCCCTACGAGGAACACTTCAGGGCCCGCCGCGCCGAGATGGCGGAATACGGCCGGCAGCGCTTCGATCGGCTGACGCGCTGCGAGCACGCCGGCGCGGC
>JAQAJI010000103.1 GCA_028278665.1 Candidatus Rariloculus versatilis | reverse complement strand
TAATGTTCTGGGTGCCCGCGATCAGCCCGTCGAGCGTGATGATCTATGACGGCGACCAGTTCCCGCTCTGGCAGGGCCACTTCTTCATCGGCGCGCTGAGCGGACAACAACTGCAGCGCGCGTCCTTCAACCAAACACTGCAGTCCGAACGGCGCGACCCGATGCTCGTACAGCTCGACGCGCGGATACGCGACGTGCGCCAGGGACCCGACGACAACATTTACCTCGCCGTGTCACGCGACCAGCAGGGTGGACCCGGCAGTGCGAGAAACACGCCAAACGGCTCGATCCTGCGCGTCGAGCCCGCCGACGAGTAACGACGAGGAAGATCGCATGCGAATACGACACACAGTTTCGATTCTTGGCGCGGCGCTCGTGCTCGCCCTCCCTGCATGGGGCCAGGATCAACAGGCGCACGACATTCCGCGCCTCTCCGACGGGACTCCAAACTTCAGCGGCGTGTGGCAATCGCTGACGACGGCGAACTGGGACATCCTGAGCCACGGCGCGAGCGCGGGACCGCCCGAGTACGGTGCATTGCTGTCCATGCCGCCCGGCCGGGGCATCGTCGACGGCGACGAGATCCCGTACCTGCCCGAAGCGCTCGAGCAGCAGCAGCGCAACTTCGAGTCCCGCTGGACCGAGGATCCTGAGGCAAAGTGCTTCATGCCCGGCACACCGCGCGCGAACTACATGCCCTACCCCTTCCAGATCTTTCATTCCGAAGCCGGCGTGCTGTTCGCCTATCAGTTCGCGGGTGCAGCGCGAATCATCAATCTCGACAACCATCAGCCGTCGGCGATCGATAGCTGGATGGGCTGGTCGAACGGGAGCTTCGAGGGGGACACGCTCGTCGTCGATGTCACGGGCTTCAATGGGCTTGGCTGGCTCGACCGCTCGGGCAACCATGCGGGCTACCGGCTGCGAGTCGTCGAGCGTTACACGTTCGCAGGCTCCGATGCCATCGACTACGAAGCCACGCTCGAGGATCCGGATACGTTTTCCCGGCCCTGGACGATGCGCTTTCGCCTCTACCGAGTGGCCGAACCCGACGCGCACCTGATGGAATTCAAATGCGTGGAGTTCACCGAGGAACTGCTTTACGGCGAATTCTACAAGCGGCCGGAAGAGTGATCAGGAGATAGACATGAACAAGCGATCGATTCTCGTTTCAGTCGCTGCGCCGTTCGCCGTGTTCGCGGCCACGGGATGCGAAGCACAGGTCGAGCGGACTGCATGGGGCGACCCGGACCTGCAGGGGCTCTGGTCGAACGCGACGCTGACGCCGCTGCAGCGTCCCGACGCACTCGGCGACACGGCCTTTTTCACGCCCGAGGAAGCCGAAGCCTATGTCGCCGAACGCATCGAGGCCACCAACGCCGATCGGACCATCGGCCAGACGGGCTCGGTGGGTTCATACAACGATGCGTGGTTCGACCGCGGCAACAGCATCGTCCCGACCCTGCGCACGTCGCTGATCGTCGATCCCGCCAACGGCAAGGTTCCGCCGTTCACGCCCGAGGCCCAACAACAGCATGAGGCGAATCTCGCCTACGCGCAGGATCATCCCGTCGACACCCCCGCTGACCGGTTTCTGACCGAACGGTGCATCGTCTTCGGCGGCGGGGCCGCGCCGCTGTTTCCGGAGCCCTACAACAACAACTACTACATCGTGCAGACGCCCGACTACGTGACGATCATGGCGGAGATCAACCACGAGGTCCGCATCATCCCGATCGACGGGCGCCCCCACTTCCCGGAGCATGTCCTGCAATGGACCGGCGATTCGCGCGGCTACTGGGACGGTGACACTCTGGTCGTGGAAACCCGCAACCAGCGGACCAACCGGTTCTTCTACGGCGTGCAGATGCTGAATTCCGTGATGAGCGATCAGTTCAGCGTGGTGGAACGATTCACGCGCACGGCACCCGATCAGATCCGCTATGAAGCGACCATAGACGACCCTGCGGTCTTCACGGCGCCGTGGAGCGTCGAGATCTACATGCATCCGCAGGAAGGGCCGCTTGTCGAGTACGCCTGCCACGAAGGCAACTACGGCCTGACCGGCATGCTGTCGGCGGCGCGCGCGGAAGAACGCCGGGCGGCCGAGGCGCAGCAGTCAACCGAACAATGAACAGGAGAACCCAGATGCGATCACAATTGGCTGTTGCGCTCACGGGCGCCTGTTTCGTCACGGCACTGCCCGCAAACGCTCATCACGCGTTTTCAGCCGAGTTCGACGCGAACCAGCCGATCACGCTCGAAGGCGTCGTCACACGCATCGAGTGGATCAACCCTCACGCCTGGATCCACATCGACGTCGAGGACCAAGACGGCAACGTCGAAAGCTGGATGATCGAAGCGGGCAGCCCGAACACGCTCGTGCGCCGCGGCATGACGCGCGACTCGATCCCGCGCGGCACTGAAGTCGTCGTCTTCGGCTACCGCCACCGCAACGGTTCCAACGCCGCCAACGGCCGCGACGTCACGCTGCCCGACGGCTCGAAGCTGTTCCTGAGTTCTCCGCGAACGGGTGCGCCGGACGGCGACGAGCCCTGATCGAGGACGTCGGCCGTCGCGGCGCGATTGACCTGCAGGAACGCCGCGAACTCGTCCCTGGTTTCCGCGAGGATCTCGCGCACGGCGGTGCGGTCGGCTTGCGACAGGTGGGCGAAGTCGCCGCTCGGGTCCTCACCGGCAAGGATCTCGTCGATGCGACGGTAGACGTATGTCCGCGTGGCGTCGGGCAGGGCGTCGAAGGCTTCCGAGTGGATCAGGTAGCTCAACGGATAGCGGAACACGCGGCGCGTCAGATCCAGTTCGCGCAATGAGCGGCCCGCGCTGTCGCTCAGCCCGCGAGCCTCGAATTGCTCGGCGAATCCCGACGTGCCCTGGATCGGGCCGGCAAGTTCCACCGCGTCGGCAAACAGCAAGGCGCGGACGAGCGGTTCGGCGATGCGGGCAACAATACTCTCTGCAACCAGCGCTTCGCTGCTCCCGACTTCCCCGGGAGCCTCGGCGTTACCTCCTCCCGCAGCGCTACTCCCGCTTTGGGCAGAACCTTCGGCAGGCGGCTCTACGGCCGCATCCGTCGCCTCGCCGCCCTCCGCTGCGGTCGTGGCGCCGGAAAGCGGCGGTTCCCGGCCGGCGACGCGCTGACTGCCCGCGGCTTCGAGCGCCGTGCGGGTGTCGTAATTGACGCGCGTGATGAGGTTCTGGAGCGCGACCTGGTGCTCGATCACGAGCAGCGCCACGATATCGCTGTAGCGCGCCGGATACGGACTCGTGTCGAGAAATGCATCAAGGCCCGTAATGTTGCCGACACGCAGTGAGTCGAGATTTTGCAGCGCCGCCACGTCCCTCACGATCAGGTTGCCGAGGTGCACCTGGTCGCCGTGGCTGCCGGTCACGTACCAACCGCCCCATCGGTTTCGGAGCGGCGTCTGCTCGCTCGTCAGAATCCACCCTTCGTGGGAGACGACGTTGCCGTCGGTACCGATGTAGCCCGAACCCAGTATGAACCGCGGCACGCCGCCGCCGGTCAGCGAATACGAATCGTGGCAGCGCAGGCAGCGGCCGAGTTGGCGCTCGAACGGGGCGTCGGCTGCCGCGCGCTGCTCGAGCGTGTAGAACACGGGCCCGAGGTTCGGATCCATCGATGCGATCTCGATCGTCGGCGCGTTGCGGGTCCACGCGACGTAGGTCGCATCGTTGAAGAAGATCGCCCGCGGCGTTTCCGGCGTAATGCCCCTGATCTGCAGGCTCGTCCTGGAGAACACGAGCAATTGCGATGCCGCATCGATCTCGAGCGCGGCCAGCAGGGAATCGAGATAACCACGCTCGTTGGCAAACTCGAGCTGGGCCTGGCCGACCGCAAGCCGCTCGCCGAGCCGCGCGACCGGGTCCGCGAGATCGGCCTCGCCATAGCCGATTACCGGGTATTCGGCGGCGTAGCGCAACGCAGCGGGGTCCTGTTCGGCGGGAGCGACTTCAGGTGTCGGTCGTGCTTCGGGCGCTTCGGGCGCGGCTTGCGGGCGCAGCGCAAGCACGGCCCAGGCGGCAAGACCCGCCATCACGGCCAGTCCAGCGACCACGCCTGCCCGGTTCAGTTGACCGCTTCGAGCTTTCCCGCCTTCGACCACTCTTGGGCTGCGCCTCCGGACGCCGATTGCATGGTGCTCGATTATCGCGCCGCAGGAGCATTGCTGCCAGCGTGGCCAGGCTCACTCCCTGCCGGGCGCGCTCGGAGCGCAGCCTTGAGCAGACGTCCGCTCAGCGCCAGGCGTCAACCGATACAGTCCAGCTCGGCTGGTAGCGGCCGCCAATCATCTTCCATGCACCCTGGGTCTCACCGCCCGCAACGACGATCTTGATCTGGTCGGGCTCGAATATCGAGATGCGATCGTCGGGATCGGCGCGAAGCCGTGAGGCATACGGTTCGACACCAGCCTCGGCCTGCGGGCGCATGAGCGTCTGGATCCACTGGTTGTCCCAGTACTCGCGCGCCGTCAGGCGGGCGTTGTCCGCGCACCAGGCGATGAACTTCTCCTTGCTGTCGTATCCGAGGTCGACGAAGCCGCGTGCGCAGATCGGGTCCATGACGATGATCGGCGGCAGGTACTGTTCGGCGCCCGCGAAGGCGTGCCGGAACTTCTCCTGCCAGGTCTCGCGCGGACCGTAACCCGCCTGGGTATACCAGCCGCCGAAAAATACGCTCGCCGTGCTCTCGGTCGGCCCGTAGCCGTGCTGGACGTGAAACGGCGTCCAGGGGCTTCGCTCTTCGGCTTCGGCGAACGTCGAGCTGTAGTTGTACCAGTTGCCGAGCGAGCCCATGTAGGTGTCGCCGGGCTCCGAGCCGCCCTGCAGGTTGATCGACAGCAGGTTGTAGGCGCGGCCGATCGTCGCGTTCGCGTGGTTGTAGGGCCCGAGCACACCGATGCCGTCGCCCGTGCCGATCTCTTTGCGGATCGGCCCGTTGATGAGCGAGATCATCGCGAAAGAGTTCGTGCTGCTGGAACGCGATGTCTGGCCGGTCGACGCGAGCGCGAGGATGACGGGCAGGTATTCAGGCCGTGCGCCGGCCATGACGGCGTTGACGGCGACCTTCTCGACGGTGAACTCCCAATACTCGCGAAAGAACGTGGGTCTGAGCTTGCCGACGACCTCGTCGGGCGCGTGACTCGTGCCCTCGAGCATGCGCGCCACGCGTTCCTCGGTCGGCAGGATCACCGGCAGATGATCGGTCCAGCCGTTGGCCTGGAAGTGTTGCTGGAGATTGTCCCCGGTGTCCGCTTCAAGCAGGCGCGGCGTGTTGCGCTCGAAGCTCACGCCCTCGAGATCGGCCTCGTCGAGCGGGTTCGACAGGCCCTCAATGACCTCCTGCATGAAGGGACGGCTCGATACCGGGTCGGTGCCGTAGATGTAGGCGCGAAGCTGCTCGGGCGAGCGGTCGACGACCGGCTGCGGGACGTAGGCCTGGCGCGACGTCGGCATGCCGTTGGCCCGGGTGACGGCGTTGACGAGCCGCGCGAAGATGTCCGTGTGCACGGCGACCGTCGGCACGCCCTGCTCCTCGAGAGACATTGCAAGCCCGGCGACCGTCGGGCTGCAGGTGCTTCACAAGCCGACGCCGAGTATCGCGGCGTCGCCCTCCTCGCCTATGGTGGCGCGCATGTCGGGATCGTCGTACCAGCTCTCGCGCGGCCTGATGGTGCGGATCCTGACGGTCGGCAGGTGTTGCGCGAACCAGTGCTGCATCTGGTCCATGAACAGGTCGGAATTGTCGAACAGGCAGTCGACCAGAAAGACCACCTTGCCTTCGAGAGCCGTCAGTCGCGGCGCAAGCCGCTTGCCCGTGACCCTGGGCGGATAGCCCCGCGGGTCGTGGACGATGAGTTTATTCGTCATTGAAGTCGCCTTTCCTCGTGGTGTTCCTGCCGTACCTGGTGGCGGAAGCCGCACTGGATGTTCGCCGGGACGCCGTCGGCTCTCGCCGCCGTCCGTATCGCGTGTTCGTTGCCGTTCCTGCCTGTGTATCGATGCGCGTGCCGAAACCTCCCCGATTCGTACGATATCGTTCGCCCGCGTCAGCCGGGCCAATCGCCGTCGGCCAGAAAGCGGTCGGCCGCGATCGCTGCAAGCGTGCCGTCTCCCGCCGCGGCCACCGCACGTCCGGCCGCGCCCGACCGGACCGTGCCCGCGCCAAACAGGCCCCTGAGCCCGGTGCGCATCTGCGTGTCGACAGGAATGCGGCCAGTGGAGTCGAGGCTCAGCCGGTCGGCGAGCAACGCCGCGTTAGGCCGCAGGCCAATGTATACAAAGACCGCGCTCGTCTCCAGATCGCGAGTGCCGTCGCCGCCCGAGCCGCCGGGCGCCTCCCGCACACGCACGCCGTCAACCGCATCCTCGCCGATGATCTCGACGACTTCCGTCGAGGCAACGAATTCGATTCTCGGGTGCGCGGCGGCACGCCTGCGGAAACTCTCCTGGGCGGTCAGCTCCTCGCCGCGATGCACGACCGTGACCTTCGAGGCATGGTCGGCCAGCGTCAGGGCTTCCTGCAACGCCGAATCGCCGCCGCCGACCGCGACCACGGGCTTGCCGCCGAGCAGCGGCGCATCGCAGCTCGCGCAGTGGCTTACGCCCTTGCCGCGCAACAGCGCCTCGCCCGGCACTCCGAGTTCCCTGAGTTCGGTACCGGTCGCAACGATCACGGCACGTGCAGCGTAGTCGCCGCTCCCGGTCGCAAGCTGCCATTCGTCGCCGTCGCAGGTAAGCGCCTCGACTCGGCTCATCGCAAACTCGGCCCCGGCGTCGGCGGCCTGGCCCTGCGCCAGCGGACACAGTTCGTAACCCGCGATCCCGTCGGGATGCCCCGGGTAGCCCTCGATCGTCTCGATGCTGAGCAGATGCCCGCCGAGCAGCTCGCTCGTGTGGATGAGCGTGCGCCTGCCGAGCCGCGCCGACACGAGGCCGGCCGTAAGACCCGCGATGCCGCCGCCAACGACGATTACATCGAATTTGCTGTTCACGGCGCTGTCCGCACAGCCAATGGGTCGAGCACGAAAGCATGCTGCTCGGCGTCTTCGTCGAAGCGCCTTATCCGCCCCGACTTGCCACCGTGACCGGCTTGCATCTGTACGCGGTAGACGACCAGCTTATCGTCGGTCTGTGGCATCGACAGGTTTGACTCCCATGAGTCTGACAGGGTCCGTGCAAGCAGTGAGCGAAACGTTAGCGAAGGTTAGCGCAACTCGTCGGCGGGTACCGACGCTTGTGAATCAGTTCGTGCTTGTGTGCTGCATTCCCGAATGAATTATCCCGCACGTCGGTTCCGATTGGCTCGCTGTTGCTGCCCGCCTCGCGGGTTCGCGCGGCCATGGCCCGGCGAGCCGCCGCGACTTCGGCCGGTACCGCCAGGAGAGTTTTCGCGATGCGGCGGGCGTGGCGAGCGCGGCTTCGACGAACGTCCACCACGCCGGATCGGCTCGGCCCGGATCCGCGGATCAACCTCAAAACCCGGGATGATTTCCCTTTCGATCCTGCAATCGAGCAGGCTTTCGATCGCATCAAGCAGCTTCAGTTCATCGATACAGACAAGCGACACGGCCTGGCCTTCCCGGCCGGCGCGCGCTGTACGCCCGATGCGGTGCACGTAGTCCTCCGGCACCTCCGGCAACTCGTAGTTGACGACATGCGGCAGTCGTTCGATATCCAGGCCGCGGGCGGCAACGTCCGTTGCAACCAGCACGCGGATCTCACCGCTTTTGAAGCCTGCGAGCGCCCTTGTTCGCGCACCCTGCGACTTGTTGCCGTGAATGGCGGTCGCCCTTAGCCCGTCCTTCGACAACTGCTCCGCCAGCCGGTTGGCGCCATGCTTGGTCCGCACGAATACCAGTACCTGGCGCCAATTCCGGGAATCGATCCGGTGCGAGAGCAGTTCGCGCTTGCGACGTCTGTCCACCGGATAAACGATCTGTTGCACGCGTTCTGCCGCGGTGTTGTTCGGCGTCGCTTGAATCTCGGTCGGCGAGTTCAGGAGACTGCCGGCGAGCTGGCGGATTTCCCTCGAAAACGTCGCCGAGAACAACAGGTTCTGGCGGAGTTTCGGCAGGACGTTCAGGATTCTGCGGATGTCGCGGATGAAGCCCATGTCGAGCATCCGATCGCCTTCGTCAAGGACGAGCATTCGAACGTTCGACAAGTCCACGGTCCCTTGCTGAACGTGATCGAGCAGGCGGCCGGGTGTCGCAACGACAATGTCGACGCCGCGCTGCAGCGTGGATATCTGCGGCCGGATGCCTACGCCGCCATAAATGATCGCGCACCTGGACGCCATCTGACGGCCGTAGTCGCGCGCGCTTTGACCGATCTGCGCGGCGAGTTCGCGGGTGGGTGTGAGAATCAGCGCACGCGGCCGCCGCCGCTTCCTGTCGACCGGCAACTCTCGCAGCCGTTGCAGGAGGGGCAGCATGAAGCCGGCCGTCTTGCCGGTACCGGTTTGGGCGCAAGCGAGAACGTCAGCACCGGCGAGGACAAGCGGTATCGCCTGCTGCTGGATCGGGGTTGCCTGCGTGTAACCGAGTTCGTCGATCGCACGAAGCAGCTCGGCCGCAAGACCGAGTTCATTGAATTTCATTTTGGAATTTCTCCAGGGATGCCCGACCGATCGGTGAATACCCATCCGGATCTGATCGCCGGTTCGGATATCCACGGGATTGGTTTCGGCCCGGGCGGAAAGATGTATGAGTGCTTCCGGCAGTAAAAACAGTCGTCGCTGCGGAGTGGTTGGCGCAGACCGATGTGCGTCAAGCGGGGCGGACTATAGCAGACGCAGGCGCAAAAGCCAGGAACAGGTCGCTGAATTCAGTGCCGCGGGCGGTCGTCCTCGTCTGCGCTCAACTGTGCTTGCGATCGGCTCCGGAACGACGGAGGCCCTCAATCTGCAGGCGGCGCGGATCCTTCGAGGTAGATTTTTCTGCCGTCCGTGAATGTAATGTCGCGGCCGCTGGCGCGGTTTCTGCCGTCTCTGGACCGGTAGCCGTCGACGAGAATCTCGGTGCCTGCCGGCAAGGTGTTCTCGTTGATTCCTTTGCGGAACAGCGTGTTTGGTGTCCCGCCTTCTATGGCCCAACTCACCACGCTGCCGTCTTCATTCGTGACGTCGATATGAATCCACGAGTGGGGATTGATGAGTTCGA
>JAQAJI010000102.1 GCA_028278665.1 Candidatus Rariloculus versatilis | reverse complement strand
CCCTGGCCCGACCGGACCGCCGAACCCGGCAGGCAATACGGCAATACCCGCCGACTCTACTCGTAGCGCAGCGAACTGATCGGGTCGAGATTCGCGGCCTTTGCGGCCGGCAATATCCCGAACACCACGCCGACCACCGCCGAGAACCCCAGCGACAGCGCGACAGCCCACATGGGCGTGTACGCCGGCGGAAAGCCCGGGATGAACGAAGCCGCCAGTGCACCGATTCCATAGCCGATGCCCAGCCCGATCACCCCGCCGATCAAGCACAGCACGAGCGCCTCGAGCAGGAACTGCAGCAGGATGTGGTGCCGTTTCGCGCCGATCGCCTTGCAGATTCCGATCTCGCGCGTTTGCTCGCCGATGACGGCCACGCGCCGGCGGGTCTTGTTGTCGCTGTCGGACAGGAAGCGGCCAAATCGGGAGAAGTATTGACCGATGTCCTGGTAGGACCAGGTTGTGCCGACGACCTGCGCAGAAACGGTCTGTGAAGAATAGCGGATCTGAGCGGAGTGCGAGTTCAGGATCGGCGTGATCGAGTCGATACCGGCCACGCGATAGCGGATGAGGTCCAGGTCCTCCTGGGTGAGCCGGTTGCGGCGGCCCTGCTGAAACTGCCTTGGAGACGTGTAGGGCTGTACCGTGATCCCGTTGCTGCCGAGGCCTTGCAGTTGTTCGCCGATCGCGAAACTCAGCCCCTGAATGATCGAAACCATTCCGATCACCGATGCGACGCCGATGATGATTCCGAGCGTGGTCAGAAAACTGCGAAAACCGTGCGCACGGATCGAGTCGAGCGCGGCGCGCACGGCTTCGGCTGCCGCAAACGCCAGGGGGAACCTCCTGCGGGGACGTTGACGGCTAGGCGCGTTCCTGGCTGGCATCTCGATAGCGCCCCTTCGCGTAGTGATCGAGGATTCCGCCGTCCTGCATCACGATCACTCGGTCGCCATGCGCAGCGATGTCCGGTTCGTGCGTTACGACGATGATGGTGTGCCCTTCATCGTGCAACTCATCGAAGAGCGCCATGATCTCGGTCGACGTTTTCGAATCGAGATTGCCGGTGGGCTCGTCTGCAAGCAGGATCGACGGCTGGGTGACCAGTGCGCGGGCAACGGCAACGCGCTGGCACTGTCCGCCGGAAAGCTGATTCGGCAGGTGGTCGCTGCGGTCGGCAAGGCCCACGCGCTCGAGCATGCGGTGCGCTTCGGCGCGGCGCTCGGAAAGTCGGAAACCGGAGTAGATCAGCGGCTGCATCACGTTCTTGAGCGCCGATGCGCGCGGCAGCAGATTGAAATTCTGAAATACGAATCCGACTTCCTGATTGCGGATGTCCGCAAGCTCGCCGGGATCCAGACCGCTGACGTTGCGCCCGTTGAGTACGTAACTGCCCAGCGTGGGCGTGTCCAGGCAACCGATGATGTTCATCAAGGTCGACTTGCCGGAACCCGATGAGCCGATGAGAACGACGTACTCGTTCGAATCGATATGCAGATCGAGCTTGTCGACAGCCTTGATGACGTGCTGCCCCATCGTGTAGTGCTTGCTGATCGATGTGAGTTCGATGAGGGCCACGGCGCCCTAATCCGATTCTTCAGGCCTGACGTTGTCTCCATCGCCGAGACTGCGCAACACGCGGTCGGGTCCGACGACAATCCGGTCGCCCTCCTCGAGACCGCCGGTCACCGCCTGGTATGCATCGTCGGACAGGCCCACCTGCACGGCCACCTCTCGCGCTTCGCCATCGTCATACTCGAACACGTGATAGGTCGTGCGGTTCTCGCTGAGTTCCTCGTCGACAAGGATCGCCTGTATGGGCACGGCAAGCAGGCCGTCCCTGACTTCGGTGTAGATCTCGACCCGGCAGCTCATGCCGGGCCTGAGCGCAAAACGGTCTGCCTTGTCGAGGCGTATCTTGACCGCGAAGCTCAATCCCTGCGTGCCTTCGGCGACTCTCGCGGACAGGGCGATGGAGTCGATGACCCCCTTGATTGGCTGATCGGGAAATGCGATCGCGATGATTTCGGCTTCCTGACCAACAGCGACATTCGCGATGTCCGCTTCGTCGACGTTGACTTCAGCGTGGATGCTGTCGGGATTCGCGATCGTCATGAGGTTGGAGCCGGCAATATTCGTCGTGCTCGAGATCGCCGTTTCGCCGACTTCGATATCCAGCGAGGTCACCGTCCCGTCAATGGGCGTAACAACGCGCGTCTTGCTCAAGCGGTCCTCGGCCTGCTCGAGTCGTGCCTGGGCCTGGGACAGCGACTCGCCGCTCGACCTCAGATCGACTTGCGCAAGGCTCAGTTCGTTCGTGGAGAGATCGAAACTGCGCTCGTCGATGAGGTTGCTTTCGTGCAGTGCCTGGTCGCGTTCCCACTGTGTGCGCAGGTTGTCCACGCGCAGTTGCTGGCGTTGGATGGCGATGTCCTGCATGCGCACCGTGGCTTCGTTCTGTTCGACCTCGGCACGGTAAGTCTCGTCGTCGATCTGCAGTAACAACTGTCCGCTTTTTACGCGGTCCCCCTCCTCGACGAAGATTCCGGTGACCCTGCCGATGACTTCGGTGGTCAGTTTGACCTCCTCTTCATGGACGAGCTGTCCGGAAGCCAGCACTGATGCCTGAATGCTGCGCGGCTCGAGCGCCTGTATCTCGACTTCGACGGCGTTGCCGCCGCGCAGAAACTCGTTCAGCAGCGGCACCGCCACGACCGCCACGGTCAATCCACCGACAATCAGCAGCTTTCTCTTCACACCCGCTCCCTGCGCCTAGCCACTCGCGAACCAGGCAATCGCGCCCATGACGAGTACCGTGGGTGCGAGTACGATCAGCGCTGATTCGAGTACTCCCCGTCCGGTCCATGTGCGATAACCGTAAACATACAGCACCATGGCCCAGATCATCGTAACGTCCAGACCCAGAACGGACTGCCGGAACGTTCCGGAACCGTCACTGTCAACTTTGAACAGGCTGCCGAACGACAACGGGTTAAGCTGGTCCCACCGCAGAAACGTCGCATCGCCGAACACGATGTTCGCGAGCGACGCCCCGTACCCGAATACCACGGGCAATGTGCACCAGCAAATCATCGAAAACCAGCTTCTGATCCCGAAGCCGTCATTGGTCAGCAGCGATACCCCGGCAAGGTAGGCAGCGTACAGGAAAAACGCGAACGTGAATGCGACCGCTGCCGAAACGGCGCTCACGGACCCCATCACCATCGGGGATACGTTGCCCATCGCCCGGACGGCCGCTTCGCGTTGCTCCTGGCTCAGTTCGTCAGCCGAACTCTGCATGCTCGTTTCGAGGAGCCACACAACATCGACTTCGCTGTAGTACGCCAGGAAGACTGCGGCATTGGCGATGAGAAGCGCGCAAAGCGGCGCCAGTATTTTCGACTCTTCACGGATAGTTCGAAGCGCTTCGCCCGGCGCAGCGATGACATTGACGGCGGTCGTAAAAAGGCCACTAGCCTCGTCTTTCCTGTCTCCCACCACGTTCTACCCCTGTATGCTGCACTGCGAGCTTCCCTGACCGGAGGACCGAATGCAGCGGTTAGACGGTGACGCGCGTCATAGGTTCCGCCTGACATGCCCTGTAGCGCAATGCCGCCCCAAGACAGTCATCATCGGGGTCGCACGACCTGCTTGAGCTGCCGAAACTATAGCCAACGCGGCGTCGGTGGCGCCTCCAGGCAGGATTGCAGTTTGCCGTTAGCCGACGAATCATGCAAGCGGAAAACACTGTATCGCTCTCGCAACAATTCTCTCGGTGACGCCACGCGCCGGTAGTCCACGCCGAAGGCCGCGTTGCCTTCAGGGACAGAAACTCATTCGCGCGAGGTGATTCCCGAACTCAATGTCACCAGTAACCGATCATGCGGCCGGCCGCGACCGTGGTGAGCCAGCATACAAGCGATGTTCCACCGGCGACGCCGAGCTGGCGCTGCTGGCGCCGGGAGGGCTCGCGAATCAGTGCCGTCTTCCAGGCCGGAAGGCCGTTAACCAGGGCCACGTTGACCAGGCCAAGCGCGATCGCGGGAAACTTGATCAGGATGAACGGGTTACCGTCGTACTCTGTCGCGTTGGTGGAAATCATGCAGATGCCACTCAGGGCCGCGAGTGCACACCCGGTGGCTGCAAGAGGGACGGCTGGTCCGGCGATAGACCGAACGGGCACGCCGGACCATAGCCCGAGCAATCGAAGGTCGATCAGGAGAACCGACCCGAAAAGCGTCGAGATCCCGAGAATGTGCGCGAGGTTGAAGACGCCGTAGCTCCAGACGCCCAGCCCGCGCATGGCTTCCCCGAGGGCCGAGCCCTCAAGCCACGTCAGGAACTCGAACAAGCTGCGTCAGTCGATGCGGCGCGGGTAGACGTCGTAGTTCGTGCCTTCGTGCGTCACGCGGACCGTCTTCATCTCGTAGCGGCTCATGTCGCTGTTGCGATTGCCCGTAACCGTGACTTCTGCGCCGACCGGAATCATGTCTTCCGTCAGGCCTGCCCGGCTCGTTCTGGACGACGGTGCGAGCGTGATGTCCCAGACCTGCCCCTCCGCGTCCTCGATCTGCATCGTGGCATGCGGCCCTGCAAGGCTGACCCCCGTGGTTACCGTGCCTGAGAGCTGCGACTGCTCGCCGCTCTGTCCGCCCCAGCCGTGATGGGCCGACAATGGCGCAGCCATCAGCGCGAGCGTGCCTGCCCCAAAAACCGCAAGAATCCGTGTGTACATGGTTGACTCCTGGAGTTGGTCCGAACGCCTCAATTCGGTGCCAACGATAACATATCCGTGGCCGAACCTACCCCGGCTTGACGCCGTACAGGTTGCCGGCCGAACTCCCGGCCGACGCGGCTGCCGACCGTCAGCTTGCGAAGGATCGGGCGTGCCATGAACACGTCGCAGCGCGTATTCCGCCCCAGCCGCCGGTACCGCCACAGCCGCCTGTGCAACCGCAACCACTTGCAGAGCCGCTGCCACCCATGCAGCCGCAGCGACCGGAGCAGCCAGGGACGCCACAGGCGGCACCGTTCCCCGAAGCTGCGTTCCCGCCAAGTTCGGCTCAGACGCGCTGCACCCGCGTGCCGATCTGATTGATCACGTCGAGTCCGTCGGCAGTCACGATCGCCGTAGCGCCGACCTTGGCCTCTGCACTCGGCCCCTGGCGGGCGCTCGGCTCGAAACTGAACACCATGCCTTCTTCAACGGTGACGTCCGCCCCGAGGGTTGCCGCGCCTTCCATGTCCGGGCCGTCGTAGACGGGACCGAGTATCGTCATCGGCAGGAGTCCATGGATCTGCGGGACACGATGCCAGTAGCCCGCGCTCGCAACGATTTCCTCCATACCGTCGATCACGTCGCCGAACCGGGCTCCGGCGACAAGGTTCTCGGCGCCGTAGTCCATCGACTCGTGGGCGACATCGGTCAATGCCTCCATCTCAGCGCTCATCGATCCGACCGCGAGGCAGAGCGTAACCTGGGCATAGCCGCCCGAATGGATGATCCCGTATTCGGAATTGATGACCTGCCCGTCGCTGAGAGGTCCCGGCGGCAGCAGGAGCGCCTGCACGTCGGACTGCGCGTCGTTCTCGACCAGGAAGCTCGCGATGCGCGACCGAATCTCGAGCGAGTCGACGCCCTCCCCTGCAACGTCGAGCAGCATGCGGTGCAGGTCCTCGCCGACTTCTGCCGCACGCGTGACGTTCGCGATCTCTTCGGCGCCCTTGACCATCATGAGCAGGCCGAACTGCTCAGTGATGTCGGTGATCGTGGCGTCGGGCAGGCCGGCCAGCACGTTCGCCCAGGTGGCGTAGGTCACGAGGCCCTCGTTGATGAACTCATTGAGCCCGCCGACGCTCGCGCGAGTGCCGACTGCCGCGATGTTGCCGCCGGCGTGGCCCATCTCGTTGACCACATCGACGATCTGCTGACCCAACGGGACCTGGATACCGTCGTCGAATGCCTTCTGAACGCGCCACGACACCCACGGCGTCGGAAAACGCCCGCCGATGACCGCAGGTTCCCCGTCGACCGGGAAAACGACGGCACCGTCGCCGAACGGGAAGAAGCCGCCGCCGGAGACGTAGGTCGCGTACTGCAGCAGATTGACGCCGTCGCCGGAGCGATGGGGCAGGATCAGGCAGTCGTAGCCCTGCTCGGACAACATCGCGCGAATTCTGGACCAGCGCCGGTCGCGCTCCGCCATCGTGTACGGCGGCGAACCCCCGGGCTGGGCGCGCGCCGCAGGTGCATGGAGCATCGGGAGCGCCGCCGACGCAGCCGCGATCCCGCCCGGAATCACCGCGATACGAGTCAGGAATTCGCGGCGGCCCATCTCGCCGTCGCTGAACCGCGAGATCAAATCGTTGAGTTTGCGTTGCATCGTTCTTGTACCCGATAGACGAAGCGGAAAGAGCGAATACTAGCCGAGAGCCCGGCAGTGTTCCACGCGACCGCTGAAACTGCGCGCGTTCCATTGAAATGGCAACGGCGGCGCGCGAGAATGACAGGACTCATTTTTCCGGAGTGTGGAGATGGCGCTGCCGCCCGGGTTGACCCAAGCCGAATTCGACGACGCGCTGGCGGAATTCGCGGACGTTGTCGGTCCGGAATGGGTATTCCGCGACGACGAGTACCTCGAAAGCTACCGCGACCCGTTCTCCCCGCTGCGCAACACGCCCGGTGAAGCCCTCGCCTCGGCAGCCGTGGGGCCGGACTCGGTCGAGCAGGTCCAGCAGGTGCTGCGCATCGCGAACAACTACGGCATACCGCTCTGGGTCATCTCGACGGGCAAGAACTTCGGTTACGGCGGTCCGGCCGGTGTCGTGCCAGGCGCAGTGACGCTCGACCTGCAGCGCATGAACCGCATCATTGAGGTCAACGAATCGCAGGCCTATGCGGTCGTGGAGCCCGGCGTCAGCTACTTTGATCTGTATCGCTACATTCAGGAGCGCGGCCTGAAGCTCTGGATCGACAACCCGGAACCCGGCTGGGGAAGCGTGGTCGGCAACACGCTCGAGCGCGGCACCGGCTACACGCCATACGGCGATCACGTCGAGACTCAGTGCGGCATCGAAGTCGTGCTGCCAAACGGCGAACTGCTCAGAACCGGGATGGGCGCGGTCCCGAACAGCGAAACCTGGCACGAGTACAAGTGGGGGTTCGGGCCGTTCGTCGAGGGGCTGTTCTCGCAGTCAAACCTTGGCGTCGTGACGCGAATGGGCGTCTGGCTCATGGACGAGCCGCCTGCATACCGCGCCGGGCAAATGACCGTGGCGCGTCACGAGGAAATCGTCGAACTCATCGACATCCTCAAGCCGCTTTGGCGGCAGCGGATTCTCACGAACTACCCGAACATGCGGCGGGTCGATTTCTCCGGGCCGAGCGGCTGGTTCAATCGTCTGGCATTCTACGGCGACCGGCAGGTGGTCGATCGGCACTGGGAACTCGTCCAGGACGCGTACGCGAGCCTTCCCGGAACGGAACTGTCGACAACACTCTACGAGGCGCCCTACAACCCGGCCGAGTGGGACCTCAACACCAAGCTCCTGGCCGGCGTACCCTACATGAATGCGATGTACGGCATCGGCCACAACGTGTACTTCGCGCTCGTCGTGCCGTTCCGGGGTGCCGCAATCTGGGATGTCATCCAGACGCTTGACGGCATCGCCCAGCGCTACGGGCGCCGGTTCTTCGGAACGCCCGTGCATGTGCATTCGCCGCGCGGTCTGCTCACGACAGTCAGCATTCGCGTAGACAGGAACGATCCGGAACTGAACGCCCAAACGATCGAAATGGGCCGCGAGATGGTCGCCGAAAGCGCCCGGCGGGGCTGGGGCGTGTACCGGGTAGCGCCCGCGTTCTCCGATGTCGCAGCGGCAGCCTACGGTTACAACGACAACGCGCTCATGCGCTTCAACGAGGCGCTCAAGGACCTGCTCGACCCGAACGGCATTCTGCAGCCAGGCAAGAACGGCATCTGGCCTGCCAACATGAGGGAGACGCGCGGATGAGCGGCGGCCCGCGAACCGGAAACTGCACGGCAGCGGTGCGCCGGTACATGTGGGTGCATGCCTGCAGTCGTGCCGCGGCTCAAGACGGCTGTCAGCAGCTTCAATCCGGAGCGCACAGATGACGGCCGGCAGCTTGCAGACAGGCCACGCCAATCGAATGCGATCGGCTTTGCCCGCCATGCTTGCGTGTCTCGCTGTCGGCGCCTCCGGTTTGCTCGCGGCTCAGACCGCCGACGACGTGGAACGCGGCAAGGCGGTGTTCGACAACTACTGCATCCACTGTCACGGCAGCGGCCCGCACAACAGCGGCGCCACGGTCATGCTCGAGGAGAAGTACGCCGGCGCGGTGCCGGGATCGCTCGAAGAGCGCACGACCCTGACTCCGGAGTTCATCCGGGAATTCGTGCGTGGCGAAATCGGGATGGCGGCCTATCGCCCGACCGAGATCCCGGACCCCGATCTTCAGGCGCTGACGGCCTACCTCATGCGCAACAATCCATAGCCCGGTGGACGGCATGATCGGCAGACGCGAATTCATCACCCACAGCGCGGCGTTCGGCGTGTTGCCGCTCGCGGGGCCATGGGTCGCCCCCAACGACATTGCCTGGCCAAACTTCTACAAGGTCGTTTACGACGAGCGCTTCGGGCTCGCAAGGTCGTTTGCATCGCGTGCAATCGAGTACGGTGCGAGACTGCACGCGGTTTCCGGAGACATTACCGAGCTGTGGTTCGAGGACCTCTATCACCGCTGGCGTGCCGGACCCGCATTCCTGGCCGGCATCACGCTCGAATCGTCGGCCGTGCAGCTCGGCTACCTTGCGCGCGACCAGCGCCATTTCCTGCGCTACCCGACAGGTATCGCCACGGATGGCACGGATTTCGGCAGCTCACGGCCGACCACATTGCTCAGTGAATCAATGACCCCGGTCCGACTGGTGTCGTGGATCATCGAGCCCCGGTCCACCGATCCTTCTCTCGCGCGATCCCACCCGCTCCGATTGGCCGGGTTCTGAGCGACCTGGCCCAGGTTTCCCAGGGAGAAAATCCCATGTTTGCGCACAAACTGATACCGCTTCTTCCGCTGGCCCTGTTCGTCGCCGCCTGCGGGCAGCCGGATTCGGCACCGAGCGATGCCGAGCCCGCGCTCGATCTCGGCGACCTCGACGCCGTGCTTGCGCGCGGCCAGGAAATCTACCAGATGACCGGCGAGT
>JAQAJI010000101.1 GCA_028278665.1 Candidatus Rariloculus versatilis | reverse complement strand
TCCGGCAATCCGAACGAATGGCCGAACTCGTCGGAGGCGTCGACGCGCTTCTCGAAAGCGCGCGCGAAGCGATGGCGGCCGGCGACCCGCTCGGCGCGGCACAACTCGCCCAACACGTCACGCGGCTGAGACCCGACGATCCGGAGCCGAAGCTGCTCATGGCAGATGCGCTCGATGCGCTTGGCGAGCAGACGCTCAATACGCCCGCGCGGCACTACTCGTTCTCCTATGCGAACCTGCTGAGACGCGAAGCCGAACAGGAGTAGACGGGCAGGACGCGCAGCCGAACGGCAACCGTTCCAAGAGTTCCACTCACGGGCGTTTTCGCGGAGAACCGACGTCCCGAATCGACCGGCCGGGCTGGCGGAAACCGCACAGCATTCGAGGCACTGCGCGTTTCCGGGCCAGTGCCGGGAACGGAAGTCCAATAGCAGCCGGCCGGACATAACCCCGACGCAGATGGCTCGCGCTCGCGCCCGACGCGGTTTCCACTAACGCTGTCGCGCCAGGAGCCTGAGCCGCGGCGACCGTGCGATGGCTCCGCGAAGCCGTCATACTATTGCGTCGACAAGGTCAGGCGCGGTCCCGAGAGGCGATACATGTCCCCACCCTTCCGTCGCAAGGCAGGCCCAGCCGTTGTCCTGTTACTTGCTGCGGTGCTGCCGCGGCTCGCATTCGCCGACATCGCGTCATCCCCGGCCTTCGATGCCAGTGATCTCACGGCCTACCCGACGCGAAACTGGATCACGAACGGCGGCAACGTCTTCAATCAGCGCTATTCGCCGCTCGACCTGATCAATCGCGACAACGTGGCCGAGCTCAAGGCGCTGTGGCGCACGGGCATGGGTTCGGGCGCGACTCAGGCCAACTCGGGCCAGGCGCAGATTCTTGCCTACGAAGGCACGCTCTTCGTCGTCAATGGCGCAAACGACGTGTTCGCGATCGCGGTCGAGACGGGCGAGATCCTGTGGACCTGGCACGGCAATCCCGACCCCGCAGCCGGCGTACCGTTCGGCAAGTCGAGTCGCGGCGTCGCGATGGGCGACGGCAGGATCTACGTTGCGCTGCTCGACGCCCGGCTCGTCGCGCTCGATCAGCGCACGGGCGAACTCATCTGGTCGATCGAGGCCGAGCGCTGGCGCGACGGCTTCAGCATCACGAGCGCGCCGCTGTACCACGACGGCCTCGTGATCACGGGGTTCTCGGGCGGCGAGATGGCAAGCCGCGGCAAGGTCAAGGCGTTTGACGCGCGCGACGGCAGCCACAGGTGGACGTTCAACACCATTCCCGGCCCCGGCGAATTCGGTCACGATACCTGGCCCGCAGACACCGATGCCTGGCAATTCGGCGGCGCCCCCGTCTGGCAGACGCCGGCCGTCGATCCCGAGCTTGGCCTCGTGTACTTCTCGACCGGCAATCCCGGTCCCGACCTGCACGGAGGCGTGCGTCCCGGGGACAACCTCTTCAGCGTATCGATCATGGCCGTCGACGCGCAGACGGGCGAATACCGCTGGCACTTCCAGCAGGTGCATCACGACCTTTGGGACTACGATTCGCCGAATCCCGTCGTGCTTTTCGATGCGGAGATCGACGGCGAACTGCGCCGCGGCCTCGTGCAGGTTTCCAAGACCGGCTGGGCCTACATCCTCGATCGCGAGACGGGCGAGCCGCTGATCGGCATCGAGGAACGCCCCGTACCGCAGGAACCGCGTCAGGCAACCTCTCCGACGCAACCGTACCCGATCGGCGACGCCATCGTGCCGCAATCGATCGACATTCCGCCGGAAGGCACGCCGCTCATCGACGGCCAGGGCCGCATCGTCAACGACGGCCGGATCTTCACTCCGTTCTGGACCGATCCGATTGCCGTCAAGCCCGGCACGATGGGCGGCGCGAACTGGCCGCCAAGTTCCTACGATCCGGAAACGAACCTGCTCTACGTCTGTGCGACCGACCGGATCAGCGCTTTCACCGTCGACGAGGACCTCCCGCCGCCCGTGGCGAATCAGGTCTACATGGGCGGGCGGTTCACGCAGACGAGCGCCGACGACCGCGGCATCTTCGCGGCGCTCGACGTCAAGACGAACCGGCTCGCCTGGCGCCAGCAGTGGCGCGAGATCTGTTTCAGCGGATCGATCGTAACGGCCGGCGGGTTGCTGTTCGTCGGCCGCAACGACGGTCGCCTGACGGCGCTCGACAAGCGCAACGGCGCGCTCCTCTGGGAGTTCATGACGGATGCCGGCGTCAACTCGACGGTCACGACCTTCGAGCACGACGGCGAACAGTACGTCGTCGTACATGCCGGCGGCGGCGTATTCGCGGGCGCAACGCGCGGCGACGGCATCTGGATGTTTTCGCTGAGCGGCACGATGAGTCCGGTTGTCCCGGGCACGGTACGCGAACCCTAAGGAGAATCAGCCATGGCTGTCGATTTCAGGGACCACCCGATGTTTCCGCGCGGTTTCAACAGCCCGACGCGCTTCGAGGCCGATATTTACGACTGCGAGGTCTGGGGCGAGATCCCTTCCGACATCGAGGGCACGTTCTACCGGCTGCAGTGCGACTTCGCCTACCGGCCGCCTGAAAACGAGTGGCTTACCGGTTTCAACGGCGACGGCCACGTCAGCGCGTTCCGCTTTGCCAACGGCTCGGTCGACTACAAGGGACGCTACGTCAGGACCGACAGGCTCATGACCGAGCGGCGCCACCGCAGACGCCTGTGGGGTGTCTACCGCAACCACCTGACAGACGATCCGCTCGTCGGGAACGTCGATCGCGGCGCAGCGAACACGCACCTCTATTGGCACGGCGGCAAGTTGCTCGTGCTCAAGGAAGATGCCCTGCCGTACTCGATCGATCCGGTCACGCTCGAAACCTACGGAAGCTGGGACTTCCACGGCAAATGGACGGCGACGAGCATGTCGGCGCACCCGAAGATCGATCCGGTCACGGGCGAAATGATCGCTTACGGCTACCAGGCCAGGGGCGATCTCAGCGACGACATCGCGGTCTACACGGTCAACCCGGCCGGCCACATCACGAACGAGGTCTGGCTGAAGTCGCCCTATCTCGGGATCATCCACGACATTGCGATCACCCAGAAGTACATCGTCATCCCGGTCATCGCGCGCACGACGAGCCTTGAGCGGCTGCAGACCGGCGAGCCGATGTGGGTCTGGGACGGCAGCCTGCCGACGATGGTGGGTGTCTTGCCGCGCGACGGCGATGCATCGGATGTCCGCTGGTTCCAGGGTCCTGCCCGGAACACGCTGCACTTCCTGAACGCCATGGACGACGGCAACAGAATCCTCATGGATCTGCCGGTTTCCGACGAAGAGCGCTCGCCGTCGCAGATCAAGCGCTGGACCTTCGACATGAGCTCGCGCAACGACCGCTTCGGCGAGGAAGTGATCTCAACGGCCAACGGCGTGCTCGCACGCATGGACGACCGGTATCTCTCGCTGCCCTACCGCTACGGCTTCGTCGGCAACAGCGACCCGAGCCTGCCGTTCGACGAGGCGCGCACGGGCGGGCGCAGGCGCGTGACCAACACGTATCAGCGCTATGACCTCATGGGCGGACCGACGAGCACTTTCTTCGTCGGCGACACGCAGAGTCTGCAGGAGAGCGGCTTCGTGCCGCGCAAGGGCAGCAGCGAGGAAGGCGACGGCTACATCATGGGCGTTGCGAGCAACTACGCCGAGATGGCCTCGGAACTTCACATCGTCGACGCGAACCGCATGGAGGAAGGCGCGCTCGCGGTCGTCAAGCTGCCGTTCAGGCTGCGCAGCGGCACGCACGTCAACTGGTTCTCGGCCGCCGAGCTTGCCGAGCAGGAGGCCGCGGCATGAGCGCAGGCAGCCGCATGTACGGCAGTGTGCCGGCGGGCCGAAGGATGGCCACGACTCACGCTGCCCTCCGGCCGCCGTGCGCACGGGATGCAGCGGGACCGGATCCGGCTGTTGAGCACGCCTGGGACCGGCGCGAGTTCATGGGTACCGTCGCGGCCTCGGCCCTGGGGGCGCTCGTACCAGGCGTCGCGACATCCCTGACGCCGGCGCGCGTCTGCGCTGCGGCGACGCCCGGATCCGGATCGGCACTGCTCGCCGACTGGACGATCGACGACATGTTCGGCGTCTGGCCCCGCTATGCCGATCCCATCCCGCATGCTTGCACGCCCACGGAGGATGTGCCGCCAGCCGAGCCGCTCGACGCGATATAGGCACGCTCTCGTATCGGAAGCCCGGCGATACCCGGCGCCGCCCGACCACTGCAAGCACGTTGCATCGCAAGTGACCGAAAGCCGAACGGCCACGATCAGATATGGCGGCTCCATGAACAAGACCGGTGCTGGCGCCTGACGGGTCGTGGCCGAAGAAACGCAGTTCGTTCTGAACAGCTTCGCCTTCCTGTTCTGGGGCGTGCTCGTGATGTGGATGTGCGCCGGGTTCACGATGCTGGAAGCCGGCTCCGTAAAGACCAAGAACGCGTCCGTGGTCTGCCTCAAGAATATCGGCCTGTATGCGATCGCCGGCATCGTTTTCTATCTCGTCGGCTACTCGATCATGTATGTCGGCGTTGAGGCGGGCGGCGGGTTCGGATCATTTCGGTTCGGCATCAGCGCGACGACCGCCGAACAGGCCCTTTTACAGGGTGACGCCGCCCGCGCGGCAACGGTCGTGCGAACCGGACACGCTTCCATGTCGCATTGGTTCTTCCAGATGGTGTTTGTGGCGTCCACGGCGTCCATCGTCTCCGGGACCCTCGCCGAACGTGTGCGACTCTCGGCGTTCTTCGTGTTCGTCGCCGTGCTGACCGCTGTCATCTATCCGCTCGTCGGCGCATGGACCTGGGGCGGCGGTTGGCTCGGCGAGTTGGGTTTCCGGGACTATGCCGGGTCGACAGTCGTTCACTCCACGGGGGGTTGGGCGGCGCTCGCGGGCGTCCTCGTCGTCGGCGCGCGCCGAGGCAAGTTCGGAATGGACGGAAGCGTCCTCGCCACACCGCCGTCGAACGTTCCGGCGGTCACGCTCGGCGTCTTCCTAATCTGGCTGGGATTCCTCGGATTCAACGCCGGTTCGAGGCTGTCACTGTCCGGCGCCACCGACGCCGTGGCGATCTCCGTGGTCGTGATCAACACGAACCTTGCCTCGGCCTCGGGCGTGCTCGCCGCCCTCGCTCTGTCGCGGTACGCTCTCGGCCGGGTCGACCTTCGCGCCGGATTGAACGGCGCCATCAGCGGACTGGTTGCCATCGCCGCCGGCCCCGAATTCGTCGATCCCATATGGGCGTGTCTCATCGGGACCGTCGGCGGCGCTGTCTGCACCTACGGCATGAGGCTCCTGGAACGGCTCCGGATCGACGACGAAGTCGGCGCGATTCCGGCGCACCTCGGCGGCGGCATCTGGGGCTCGCTCGCGGTCTGCATCGCTGCGGGAGGCGACCCGGGCGTGCAGACGGTCGGGATTGGCGCCGTCGCCGTCTTCGCGTTCTCAACCTCCCTCGGCGTGTGGTGGCTCATCGACAAGGCCATGCGGGCACGCATTCCGGAGCATGTCGAGGCGCTCGGCCAGGACGCCACGGAGCTTGGCATCGAATCCTTTCCCGAGTTCATCCTGGCGCCGGAGCCGGAGTTGCCGGCGGACATCGCGGCTCCCCTGCGGAAGGGACATTGAAGTGACGCGGGATCGTGCTGGAACTGCCGCCGGAATCCTGAAGGCGCTCAGTGGGCGTCGATCCCGTGGATTTGCCAGGGGTTGTAATCCGTGGGTCGATCATTGCGGATGGCCGTTTGCTGCCACTCGCCGACTACTCACGATCGGCAACGAGCCGCTCGAGGATGTAGCCCGCCAAATCGTGCAGTTCTTCGGTTTCGTAGACGCTGCCGAAGGCGGGCATGTCATTCATGCCGTTGGCGGCCGTGCTCATGATGGACTCGACGGTCAATGCCGCAGTCAACGCCGTCCCCGCGCCGTGCTGTCCTCCCTGCCCGTCATCGCCGTGGCAGACGAAACAGGCCTGCCGGTAGACCGCCTCGCCGTGCGCGAGATCGGCCTCCCGGTCCTCCGGGACGGCAACGGCGGCTGCCGGCGCCGCGAATTGCCCGGTCGGATCGGCAGAGCCGCGCGGCAGCGAATCGATCTCGCCGCTCAGCGAAAACAGCCATAGTCCATCGGACTTCTTCGAGCGCGCGAGCGCCGTGCCGCCTGCAAGCACCGTGACGAACTGCTCGCCGTCGTGCTCGAAGGTTGAGACCGTCGCATTGACGCCGCCGTCGGTCTGAAACTCCCAAAGCCGGTCGCCGTTTGAGCTGTCCAGTGCCGTCAGGCGGCCGTCGTTGCGCCCGACGAAGACGAGTCCGCCGGCGGTTGTCACCGAACCCGAGTAGCAGGTATCGACCCATTGCTGACGCCAGACGAGCCGGTTCGTCGTGACGTCGAGCGCAGCGAAAACGCCGCGCCGCGGTGACTGGATACGCGCAACGACGCTACCCGAATAGAGCGCGCCGGGTTCGACCGGATAATCCGGGTCGCCGCCGGTCGCGCCCCAGAACGAATCTGTCGCGCAGATGTACATCGTGTTCGTCACGGGATCGTAGGAACTCGGCGGCCAGTTGACGGCGGCCAGAGGCTTCCAGAGCACCGGCTCATCGTCCCTGAACGGCGTGAAAATGCGGCCGTCGTTGACGAGCGTGAAGCCTTCCAGCGGCATGTCGATGAACTGCGGCACGAGCGCATCGCCGATCGGAAACGGTTGGGTCGGCGAAGTAGCCTGTTGCGGCTCCTGCATCACCGGCGTCTCTATGATCCCGATCAGCGGTTCCCCCGTCTCGCGGTCGAGGATGTAGACCCAGCCGGTCTTGGCGGCCTGCGCCAGCCCCTTGCGCATGACGCCGTCGTACTCCGCGTCGAACAGGATGATCGGGTTCGGCGAGTCGTAGTCCCAGATGTCGTGATGCACCTGCTGGAAATGCCAGCGGTATTCGCCCGTGGCGACGTCGATCGCGACGATCGAGACGCTGAAGAGGTTGTCTCCCGGCCTGAGGTTGCCGTTGAGAACCGGGCCGGGGTTGCTCGTCGAGAAATAGATCAGGCCAAGTTCGGGGTCGATGGCCGGCGTCTGCCAGACCGACGCGCCGCCGTACATCCACACCTCGCTGTCGGCGGGCCAGGTCTCGTGGCCGACCTCACCGGGACCGGGCACGGTGTAAAACCTCCAGATCAGCTCCCCGCTCCTCGCGTCGTAGGCGTTGACCCGGCCCCGCGTGCCGAGGTCGCCGCCTGCAAATCCCGTGATGACCATGCCGTCGTAGTAGAGCGGCGCGCTCGTGATGCTGAAGCCGACGGCAGGGTCCTCGGCCTGGATGTCCCAGACGACCTCGCCCGTGCGCTGGTCGAGCGCAACGAGCCGCGCATCGAGCCGGCCAACGAACACGAGTCCTTCGCCCAGGCCAAGGCCCCGGACCGACCAGCCGCAGCAAGGCCGCGCGACGTTCGGATCGATGTCGGCAACGTACTCCCAGAGGGTCTCGCCGCTTTCGACGTCGACAGCAAATGCATCGTTTTCGCCTGTCACGATGTAGATCACGCCGTCATGGACGATCGGCTGCGCCTGGTTGCCGGCGCGCGGATGGATGCCGGAGCCGTTGAGCGAGGTGCGCCAGACGGCCTTGAGGTCCGCAACATTTTCCCGGTTGATCTGCCGCAATGGGGAGTAGCGCTGGTTGTAGACGTTGCCGCCGTTGGTGAGCCAGCCGCCGCGCGGCAGTTCGGTCAGTTGCGCGCCGGTGAAGGCTGGTGCGGGGACGATGGCGTCTCGGTCCCCGGACGGTTCCTGGGCGGCGATTTCACCGCTACCGACGATCCCGTACGCGCAGATGGCCCCGATCACGGTCGGGACGAAACCATTTCGCATATTCATTCCTCGTCTGAGTCTGACCGTCGCCAGTAATCGCGACTGCCGTGCCGCACATGCAGCACCCGGGCCGTCGAACCTTCGATGGTAAAGAATATTCGCCATGGCGTTCCGCGCCCGAACAACAGGTGCCGAATCTCCTGATTGAACGCTACACTCTCGGGGGCGATCGCATGTGCTTCGGGCAAGGTCTCCAGGCCGACTATCCTGCCGCGTATGCCGGCAAGCCACTTTGCGGCGTAGACGGGATTTTCCGATTTCAGCCAGTCATGCGCCTTTCGGATGTCGTCTTCGGCATGGGGCGTGATGACGACCCGGTAATGCTTCACGCCTTGCCGGCGCCCATCGTTTCGAAAAACTCGCCAGCTTCGACGCCCTCCCCGCGGCGGGCTTGCTCCAGTCCCTTGCCGATGTCGGCAACGGTCAGGGCGAACTCGACCCGCTCCTGCTGACGCTGCCAGGCCGCAGCCTCCATGACGACCAGCGCCGGCTTTCCGTTGACCGTCAGCACCGCAGGTCTCCCGGTGTCCCGGAGGTGGGACAGGAAACGAGTGGTTTCGCGCTTGAATTCAGTCAGCGGGCGAATGTCCTTGGTGATATCCATAGCGGCCTCATGTTTCACGCATCTAATAAAGTGCGAATATAGCACTGTTCTGTCTGTGCAAGCGCGGCTTGAGCGCCGCGCCGGGCTGGTCAAGGCGCTCGGACATTGGGTGAGTAGCGCGCGATTTCGCGAAGGCCAGCCAGCGCCTGTCGGATAACCTCGTAGCGAGGCATCAATCTTCGAATTCTCGATCTATCGCCTCGAAGGCTTCCGCCCCGTCGATGACCTTGCCCGCGTCCAAATCCGCAATCCCGGCCTGCACGGCTCGGCGGAACTCCTCGAACTTGAGTCGTTGATGAATCTCGAGCTCATCCATCGATACCGGGACGCAGACCGGCCGGCCATTGTTCGAGATCGTGAGCGGCTCGCGCTGTACCTTTTCGAGAAGTTGGCCGAACTTGGTCTTGGCCTTGGCCTTGGACGCGGAAATGCCTTTTTCCCTCGTGGGTTTACCCGTCATGGCCTGATTCCGATCATTGTGAATCAAACGGTTGTTTCGATCAGAATGAAATTTTTGCTGGACCGCAGCCATATTGCCGCCGTTCTCGCCGTATCACCCGTTCCCAGGCGACTGCGTCTTTCGTGCCCAGGGCAAGTAGATTCTGCAGGCGCTCGAGTGCAACGAGAGCCGGGGGTTCCCTCACGAGCGTCTGATGCGCTGCCGTTCGGATGACGGGTCGCGATTTGTCTTGGGTCATGGTCAATCGCCAACGGATCACTTAACCTGCGCATAGCTTACTCCGGGCGGCAGGCATCATGAAATTCAAGTCGTCGGTCTCGATTTTCGGAGTGTTTG
>JAQAJI010000100.1 GCA_028278665.1 Candidatus Rariloculus versatilis | reverse complement strand
TTGTGTTCATACCAGCCAGAAGTTGCGCGCCAGGATCAGGCGATTGTAGATCAACTGCTCAAGGACTGACGGAGTTATTGTCGTGCGGGCTGCCGGCTGGCCGCAGCCATGTTCTTTTGGTAAGTTGTAATGCCGTCTTGAACGTAACCACACCGCTTACCGAGGCTCCGTCCCTCCGCCGTCCGATGCGGAAAGCGCGGGCGCCCCGGCATGGACCAGAGTGACAGGCGGGCTATGACTCGATTTATCTTCGTTACTGGCGGCGTCGTCTCATCGCTCGGCAAGGGGATCACCTCCGCGTGTCTCGGCGCGATCCTCGAAGCCCGCGGTCTGAAGGTCAGGCTCATGAAGCTCGACCCTTACATCAATGTCGACCCGGGAACGATGAGCCCGTTTCAGCACGGCGAGGTATTCGTCACCGACGACGGTACCGAAACGGATCTCGACCTCGGCCACTACGAGCGTTTCGTACGTACGAGGACGGGCCGCAACAGCAATTTCACGACCGGCCGGATCTATTCCAATGTCATCTCCAAGGAGCGCCAGGGCGAATACCTGGGCGCGACCGTACAGGTCATCCCGCACATCACCGATGAGATCAAGCGCAGCATCGAAAGCGGCGCCGACGGCGCCGATGTCTGCCTGGTCGAGATCGGCGGCACGGTCGGCGCCATCGAGTCGCTGCCGTTTCTCGAGGCGATCCGCCAGATGGGCGTCGAACTCGGCAGGGCGCGCGTGCTCTACATTCACCTGACACTCGTGCCGTACATCGCGGCATCGCAGGAAATCAAGACCAAGCCGACACAGCACTCGGTCAAGGAACTGCGCTCGATCGGCATCCAGCCGCAGGTGCTTGTCTGCCGTTCCGAGCACTCCCTGCCGGACGAGCAACGCGCCAAGATCTCGCTGTTCACGAACGTCCACGAGCGGGCGGTGATCTCCGCGGTCGATGTCGCCGACCTTTACGAGATTCCGCTCATGCTCAACGAACAGGGACTCGATGACATCGTCGTCAATGAACTGGAACTCGACGCTGACCCTGCGGATCTCTCCGAGTGGACCGCGGTCGTGGACGCGCGCAGGAATCCGGAGTCCGAAGTCACGATCGGCATGGTCGGCAAGTACGTCGACCTCAAGGACTCCTACATGTCGTTGACCGAGGCGCTGCGCCACGCGGGCATACGCACGCGCACGCGAGTGAACATCGAGTACCTGGAATCGGAGGAAATCGAGTCGAACGGAGCGTCCTGCCTGCATGACGTCGACGCCATTCTCGTGCCCGGCGGCTTCGGCGAGCGCGGAATCGAGGGCAAGATCCGTGCCGTGCAGTTTGCCCGCGAGAAGCACGTGCCGTACCTCGGCATTTGTCTGGGAATGCATGTGGCGGCGATCGAATTCGCACGCAACGTGCTCGGGTTGCCGGACGCCCACTCGACCGAGTTCGACCGAGCGACCGCCGACCCCGTGATCGGATTGCTCGAGGAATGGCAGGATCAAAGCGGCGAGCGCCAGCAGCGCGACGCGAAGTCGGATCTCGGCGGCACGATGCGACTCGGCGCCCAGACCTGCGAGCTGAAGCGTTCGAGCCTCGCGCACCGGGCCTACGGGCGCGAGGAGATCGCCGAGCGGCACCGCCATCGTTACGAGTTCAACAACAACTATCGGCAGCGCATGGAGGACAAGGGGATTGTGTTCTCGGGCGTCTCGAAGGACGGCCTGGTCGAGATCATCGAACTCAGGGACCACCCCTGGCTGCTGGCTTCGCAGTTCCATCCGGAGTTCACGTCGAACCCGCGCGACGGCCATCCGCTGTTCACGAGCTTCATCCGGGCCGCGCGCGCAGGTCAGGGTCTGAAATTCGCGCGAGCGGCAAGCGCCTGAACGCACGAACGATGAGCCGGATCAGCGACGTCGCCGGGCTCGAGATCATCGATTCGCGGGGCAACCCGACCGTCGAAGCGGAAGTCGTGCTCGAGCGCGGCGCCCGCGGTCGGGCCGCCGTCCCGTCCGGTGCGTCGACCGGTATCCGCGAGGCCGTCGAACTCAGGGACGGCGACATGAAGCGCTATCTCGGCCGGGGCGTGAAGCAGGCGGTGGCGCACGTGAACGGCGAAATTCGCGACGCCGTGCTCGGCATCGATGCCGCCGATCAACGCGCGCTCGACACGCGACTCATGGAAGTCGACGGTACGCCGAACAAGTCGCGGCTCGGCGCCAATGCGACGCTGGCCGTGTCGCTCGCGAGCGCGAAGGCCATGGCGAGCGAACGCGGTGTGCCGCTGTTCGAACATCTCGAGCAACGCGATTCCTACGTCATGCCCGTGCCGATGATGAACGTGCTCAACGGCGGAGCGCACGCGGACAACAACGTCGACATCCAGGAATTCATGATTCTGCCGGTCGGCGCGCCGAGTTTCTCGGAGAGCCTCAGATATGGGGTGGAGGTGTTTCACGCGCTCGGGGATGTGCTCAAGCGCCGGGGGCTGAGCACGGCCGTCGGCGACGAGGGCGGATACGCACCAGACCTCGAATCGAACGAAGCCGCGTTGGGCGCGATTGCCGAAGCCGTCGATAGAGTGGGAATGACGCTCGGCAGGGAGATCTATCTGGGGCTCGACGTCGCAAGTTCCGAATTCCATTCGGATGGGGCCTACACGCTGGCGTCAGAGCACAGGCGCTTCACGCCGGACGAGTTCACGCGTTTCCTCGAAGATCTCGTCGCCCGCTATCCGATCGTGTCGATCGAGGACGGCATGGCCGAGGACGACTGGGATGGTTGGCGCAGGCTGAGCGGGCGTTTGCGCGACAGGATTCAGCTCGTCGGCGACGATCTGTTCGTGACCAATACGAGCATCTTCGCGGCCGGTATCCAGGAGAGGATCGCCAACAGCATATTGGTCAAACCCAACCAGATCGGCACGCTGAGCGAGACGCTGGATGCGGTTGCGATGGCCGATGAAGCAGACTACTCGGCTGTTGTCTCGCACCGCTCCGGGGAGACGGAGGACGTGACGATCGCCGACATCGCGGTCGCGACCGCGGCGACGCAGATCAAGACAGGGTCGTTGTCCCGCTCCGACCGCCTGGCAAAGTATAATCAGTTGCTCAGGATAGAACGGCTGCTGGGCGACCGTGCCGAGTACCCGGGCGCGGCGGCGTTTCCGATGGACCTCTGAGCGATTTTCCGACCGGCGGGTGAGCTGGAAACACTGAAGTTCGATGCGCTTGTTTATCGTCATTTTCACCGGGCTGCTCGTGCTGCTGCAGTACAAGCTCTGGATGACCGACGGCGGCTTGCGCGAGGTCTGGCAGCTTGAAGCCGCGCTCGGCGAGCAGAGCGAGGTCAACCGGTCGCTCGCAAGCCGCAACGCTGCGCTCGAGGCGGAAGTTCTCGACCTCAAGCAGGGGCTCGATGCCGTCGAGGAACGGGCGCGTGCCGAGCTCGGGATGGTGCGCGACGATGAAACCTTCTATCAGATTGCGCCGTTTCGCGGCGACGCTCCTCAGTAGTCTGCGCCGCAGGCGCCTACCGCCGCCGTAGCAGCACATAGACCGCACCGCTTCCGCCGTGCTTCAGTTGCGCGCACGCGAATGCGAGCACCTCGTCCCAGCGGGCCAGGCAGTTTTGGACAAGCTGCTTGAGCACGGGGCCGCCCGGTCCGGAGCGCATACCCTTGCCGTGGACGATTCGCACGCAACCGAGCCCGCGCTCGGAACACTCAACGACGAAGTCCCTTAGGGCCGCTTTCGCTTCGGTTTGCGTCAAACCGTGCAGATCGCACTCGTCCTCGATGCTGAAGCGGCCTCGCTTCAGGTTGCGAAACACGGTTTTCGGGACGCCGGGGCGGCAAAAGGCGAGGTCCTCACCCAACAGGTCGGGCCCGGGACCGTCGAGACTCTCGCGCAGCATCTCGGTCACGGCTGCCCGACTGTGGGTGGCCCGGGCGGCGGGGCGCGGCGAGCTGACTGCAACGCGGTCGCTCCGCTTGACCGGCTTGACGCCGTGGGTCGCGGCAGCGAATGCCTGGCGGTCGTCGTCGTCGATCACTGTTGTGTTCCTGCAGTCGGGGTCGATCGCCCTGTGAAGGTCGCCGCACTCGGCTCTCTCCGGCGCTCTGCTGAATGCGATTTCATCTGTGGGACCGGCTACCTGCTTCCAGTATAGTTAATGCTCTTGGGGCCATTCCAGGGATTGGTGCGTGCGGATCCTGTTGTCCAACGATGATGGCTATCAGGCCAGAGGCCTGCGCGTTCTCGCCGGGAATCTTGACGATCTGGCCGAAGTCACGGTCGTGGCACCGGACCGCAATCAGAGCGGTGTAAGCAACTCGCTGACCCTCGATTCGCCGCTCCGGGTCGAGCAGGTCGGCGCCAACGTCTACTGCGTGAACGGGACTCCCACGGACAGCGTGCATGTCGCGATTACGGGTCTGCTCGACAGCGAGCCGGACATGGTCGTCTCCGGCATCAATCACGGGGCGAACCTCGGCGATGACGTGCTTTACTCGGGTACCGTCGCGGCGGCCATGGAGGGCCGGTTTCTTGGATTGCCTGCGATCGCCGTGTCGCTCGTGCTCGACGGCTCCGAGAGATTCGATACGGCCGCTGCAGTGACTCGCATGCTCGTTCGGCAGATGATCGACCAACCGCTGATGCAGGACACGATTCTCAACGTCAACGTGCCGGATCGGCCCTTCGAGGAGCTCAAGGGCATCGTGACCACGCGGCTCGGTTTCAGACACAAGTCCGAGCCCGTGATCAAGGCACTGGACCCCAAGAATCAACCCATCTATTGGGTCGGTCCCGCGGGCGCCGGCCAGGATGCCGGTCCCGGTACCGATTTCCACGCGATCGCCGACGGCTGCGTGTCGGTCACGCCGATCAAGACGGACCTGACCGACCATGCAAGCCTCGATTCGTTGCGCGACTGGTTACGTGAGGTGCGATGAACCGGCGCGAGCGTGCCGGAATAGGCATGACGTCGGCGCGAACGCGCGACCGGCTCGTTGAGCGCCTGCGTTCGAACGGTATTGCAAATGCGCAGGTACTCGAGCAGATTCGGGAGGTCCCCAGACATCTTTTCGTCGACGAGGCACTGGCAAGCCGCGCCTATGAGGATACGGCGCTGCCGCTCGGCCGCGGCCAGACGATATCCCAGCCCTACATCGTCGCCGCGATGACGGAGGAACTCGTTCGGGACGAGGGCGACGGGCGCACGCCAGGCAAGGTGCTCGAAATCGGCACGGGATGCGGGTACCAGACGGCGGTGCTGGCCGGCTTCGTGCGGCACATTTTCAGTATCGAGCGGATCCAGGAGCTGTTCCGGCGCGCACAGGGCAACCTGCAGTCGCTCGGGATCAACAACGTGAGTCTGCGTCATGCCGATGGCTGGCACGGCTGGCGCAGCCAGGCGCCGTTCGACGGCATTCTGGTCGCGGCGGCGCCCCGGACCGTTCCCGAGGAGTTGCTGGAGCAGCTCGAGGACGGCGGGCGGCTCGTGCTTCCCGTCGGTGCTCCGGGCGGGCAGTCGCTCGTGAGCTTGACGCGCCGGGGCACGCGTTTCGAGCGCCGGGATCTCCTGCGAGTGAGTTTCGTGCCGCTCGTGGAGGGCATAGAGTCATGAGGCTCTTCACGCCCCTGTACGACACGGTCATGGGCTGGTCCCGGCACCGACACGCGCACCGCTATCTCGCGGCGATGAGCTTCGCGGAGTCCTCGTTCTTTCCCGTTCCTCCCGATATATTGCTTGCACCGATGACGCTTGCACGTCCCGAACATGGCTGGCGGCTCGCCTTGCTGACCACGATCGCCTCTGTCATTGGCGGAGTGGCCGGGTATGCGATCGGTTGGCTGGCACTCGACTCCGTCGAGCCTGTACTGCGTTCGGCCGGTTATTGGGAAGACTATTTGCGCGCAACGGCCTGGTTCGGGCAATGGGGCTTCTGGGCGGTGCTGGTTGCCGGGTTTTCGCCCATCCCGTACAAGGTCTTCACGATCGCCGCCGGTGCGTTGCACACCTTGCTGCCTGTGTTTATCGTTGCATCGTTTCTGGGCCGCGGCGCGCGCTTCTTCCTCGTCGCGGGGTTGCTGGTCTGGGGAGGCGAACGCATGGAGCGGCAGCTCAAACGGCACGTCGACACGATCGGCTGGGCGACCGTCGCCGCGATCGTGCTCGTATATCTCGCCGTACGCTTCCTATGAGGCTCGCGCTCATCCTCGGCTGTCTCGCGCTCGCCGCGTGCGGGACCATTTCGCGCGGCAGTCGGGTGCCGGCCTATATCGTTCAGGCCGGCGACACGCTGTATTCGATCGCCTGGCGTTACGGCATGGACTACCGCACGCTCGCGAGCTGGAACGATCTTGAGAACCCTGACGTGATCCTGATCGGGCAGCGCATCCTGCTCACCGATCCGGCGTCGGCGGAACGATCGTCGCGTGCTGCAATGCCGCCCGCGCAAGCTGCGCCAGCAGAGCCCGCACCACCGGCCGAACGCGCCTCGGCGTCGTCTGCAGATGCCGGACAAGGTGCCGCGGTACCCTCCCCGCAGCCCGGCCGGCGAGTCGCCGTGCCGGGACCGGCGGTTCCACCGCGCACGCCGGCGGCGCCCGAACCCGCGGCAGCTCCGCGTCCGTCCCCCGCACCGGGAGCCACTGCCGCATCTCAATGGCAATGGCCGACGCAGGGGCCTGTGATCAGCGAGTTCGGCTCCTCCGAGGCCATTGCGAGCGGCATCGGTATCGGCGGACAGGCGGGCCAGTCGATCAACGCTGCGGCTGCCGGGCACGTGGTGTACGCGGGCAGCGGCCTGAACCGTTACGGCCAGCTCGTCATCATAAAGCATGACGACACGTTCCTGAGTGCGTACGGTTACAACGACCGCCTGCTGGTGGACCAGGGAGACGACGTCCGCCAGGGGCAGAAGATCGCCGAGATGGGGTTCGGCCCGGAGCGTACCGCGCGCCTGCATTTCGAGATCAGGCGGAACGGTGTGCCCGTCAATCCTGCGCAATTCCTGTCGACGCCCTAGGAGCCTGCGCCGTAGGAATTCGCGGCTGCAAATCCGCTCTCATCCGCCCCTTCGCCCGATCGATATCGTCAAATATGGCTCGATATTCTCCTCAATCGATCAACCGAAGGGACGGCGATAGCGAATTTTCGCTCTCGCGACTTCCTACGGCGCAGGCTCCTAGCAGCCATTCAGCGTTGGCTTCACGCCGGATTCAGCAACGCGGCGACGACTCGGCGCTGCTCGCTCACGAGCACGTTGTAGGTCCGGCATGCGGCCGGCGTGCTCATTATTTCAAGCCCGATCGAGAGCTGCGCAAGCGACGCGATCAGGCCGACATCGGGGACGGCCGCCCCGGCCCCGGTTCCGAGCAGAATGATCTCCGGATCGAGGTCGATCGCCGGGGCGAGGTGTTCGTATGCGATCCGGGCCGCATCGCCGACGTCCCAGTCCGGCACGATGCGGTCGGGCGCGACGATGACGTTTCCGGTCAGCCAGCGGTTGCCGATCCGCATGCGTCCCGATTCCCAGGCGTGAATCACATGGGCCTCGGCCGATTCCCTTGTAAGCTGCACCTTGGCTTCCCGTTCCTGTTCGCGATTCAGAAGGGGACGATTATAGGAAATGGTCGGGACGATGAGTTGCGTCGTTGCGGCATGTGCGGTGCCGCGCGCGGACCGCAGGGGGGCGCCGTCAGCGGCGTGGTCCGCATGGTAGTATGCGCCGGAATTTCGGGGCTCTCTCATGGAAACGGCGCGAGTCAACGCAAAGATCGAAGAGCTACAGGAGCGTTGCGGCGCCCTGAGGGGGTACCTTTGACTACGACGCCAAGCTCGAGCGTCTTTCGGCGGTCGATCGGGAACTCGAAGACCCCGATGTCTGGTCAGACCAGGAACGCGCCCAGAGCCTGGGCAGGGAACGAGCCGCGCTCGAGCGCATCATCGCGACGATAAGCCGGCTTGACCGGTCGCTGGACGAAGCAGAGGAATTGCAGGTCCTCGCCGAGGCCGAGAGCGACGAGGAAACGCTGAACGATCTGGCCGACGAGCTGACGGGCATCGAGGCCGAAGTCGGGCAGCTCGAGTTCCAGCGGATGTTCGCAGGCGCAATGGACCGCCACGGTGCGTTCGTCGACATACAGGCCGGCTCCGGCGGAACCGAAGCCCAGGACTGGGCGGAGATGCTGTTGCGGATGTATCTGCGCTGGGGCGAGGAGCGCGGCTTCGATACCGAACTGCTTGAGGTGTCCGGCGGCGACGTCGCGGGCATAAAGAGCGCCACCGTACACTTCAGCGGCGAGTACGCCTTCGGGTGGCTGCGCACCGAGACCGGCGTTCACCGCCTCGTGAGGAAATCGCCGTTCGATGCCGGTCACCGCAGACACACATCGTTCGCGGCCGTGTTCGTCGCGCCCGAACTCGACGAGGCCATTGAGATCGAGATCAACCCGGCGGATCTCAGGATCGACGTCTATCGGGCCAGCGGCGCCGGAGGTCAGCACGTCAACAAGACCGAGTCCGCCGTGCGAGTTACCCACCAGCCGTCGGGCATCGTCGTGCAGTGTCAGAATGACCGGTCCCAGCACAAGAACAAGGCAACGGCAATGGGGCAGCTCAAGGCGAAGCTCTATGAACTGGAGCAGCAGAAGCGGCGCGAGGAAGCCGAGGCGATCGAGGGCGGCAAATCCGATATCGGCTGGGGCAGCCAGATCCGCTCCTACGTGCTCGACCAGTCCCGGGTCAAGGATCTGAGGACCGGGATTGAAAGCGGTCAGCCGACTGCCGTGCTCGACGGCGGGATCGACATGTTCCTCGAAGAGAGTCTCAAGCAGGGGTTGTAGACCCGGATGTCCGATACAGGCAAAAGCACCGGGCACCGTCTCGTCGCCGAACGCAGACAGAAGCTCGAGCGCCTGCGTGAGGCCGGCAACGCGTTTCCGAACGATTTCCACCGGGACTCGCTTGCCGATGAGTTGACGGCGGCCTACGGCAGGCACTCCGCAGAGACGCTCGAGAGCGAAGCGGTCGACGTACGCGTCGCCGGCCGAATGATGACGCGCCGCGTCATGGGAAAGAACAGCTTCGTCGACCTGCAGGACCGCTCGGGAAGGATCCAGTTGTTCGTGCAGCGCGACGCGATCGGTGCGGAGCACTACGCCGAGTTCAAGGCGCTGGATCTCGGCGACATTCTGGGTGCCGTCGGCAAGCTCTTTTTCACGAACACCGGCCAGCTTTCCGTCCGCGTCGGCGAACTCAGGCTGCTCGTCAAGTCGCTCAGGCCGCTGCCCGAGAAGTGGCGCGGAATCGCCGACCAGGAGCTCAGGCTCCGCCGCCGGTACCTCGACCTCATCGCCAGCGAGACGAGCCGCAGGAA
>JAQAJI010000010.1:28714-38565 GCA_028278665.1 Candidatus Rariloculus versatilis | reverse complement strand
CACCTTATTATGCCACAACATCGCCCGACCCACCGCTCCAAGAACCGAAAAACAACGAGTTGCCGACCCCAAAAACCGTCAATCACGGCAAGATCGGGCGAAAATCACGGGGGTCTTGGTAAAGATGGGCTAACTCGCTGAAACGACTACATAATCGGCCACATCGGCGCGTGAAGTTCCGGCTAGGTTTTAGCGATTTCGCAGTTGCAATCGGCGGATTTAGGGGTACACGCGCCATGATTCGCAGCCCGCGCAGATTTGCGCAAGATCGCGCTTGAGGGGCACGCGCCGGGCGCTACACACTCACGCCAGAGACCCGGCACAAGACGCCCGACACGGCCCGGATTCGATTCTAGCGCAGCGCGTGCTCGGGGGACTGGAGCTCCGCCCTATTACGGGCTCGAAACGCTCGGGCATTCACCTTCCACACCGTCAGGAAAGAGCGAGACGCTTATCCTCCCATCCTCATCGACCTGGCGGATACAGAGCGCGAACGATTCGCTGCGTGAGCGGTCATTTATCTCATCAATCGAAAGGCCCGAGCAAAGGCTCTTGGCTAGACGAACCATAAGGGCATTGGCTGTTTCTGCCAGTGCAACCATCGATCTGCGCTGTTCGTTCGATTCCGCTCGCTGCAATCGCTGTTGCATGTCCCGCAGATCATCCTCTGGCGTACGTTGCCGACCCCATCGGTAGACTTCCAGTGCGCCCGGTCCCGGATTCAGGCACAGGACGAAGTTGAAGCCAACATAGTACGCATCGACGTCGGCTTGGTCTTGCGCCGCAACGGGAAGCGCCGTCAGCGCCACTAGAATCATCGTGGTTACGCGCATCGCCTTACTCCATCCAACCCCAAACCGCGACTGTAGTTGCGATAAGCCCGTAGAGCCAAGCCCAAATGGGATTTCCCGCAACAGCCGTAATTCTAGCCCAACGTATACTTGCCGAAGCTTACGCGCGGGGCGAGCCAAGGATGGCGCGAGGCGACGCCGATTCGAGCCGCGCCAGGACGGCGCCGCGAAGTCGAGACCGAATGCGAAGTACGCGGCCGGCTTCGCGCGCCACTTCGCAGTTACATGTTGATATAGGCTGGCCCGCCGTCCTCGGGCGGCACCCAGACGATGTTCTGGCGCGGGTCCTTGATGTCGCAGACCTTGCAATGCAGGCAGTTCTGGGCATTGACCTGCAGGCGAGGCGCTCCGTCCTCGCGGACGATTTCATAGACCTTTGCCGGGCAGTAGCGCTGCTCGGGCGCATCGAACTCGGGCAGATTGTATGCGACTGGCAGTTCCGGGTCCCTGAACGTCAGATGACCTGGCTGATCCTCTTCGTGATTGGTGCCGGAGAAATACACCGAAGTCAGCTTGTCGAAGCTCAGCACGCCGTCAGGCTGTGGATAGCGGATTGCGCCACACTGCGCGGCGGGCCGGAGCGCCGCGTGGTCCGGCGTACGGTCATGAATGGTCCACGGCGCCCTGCCGCGCAGGATCGCCTGGTCGATGAACACGTATGCGCCGCCGACGAAGGCGCCCCAGCGATGTAACGCCGGCTGCACGTTGCGGCAGCTTCGCAGCTCCTCCCCGACCCAGCTCGCCATGAGCCGATCCTCGTAGCCGGCAAGTTCCTTGCCCGCCGCTTCGCCGCCCTGCCACGCGTCGACGATAGTCTCGGCAGCCACCATGCCGGACTTCATGGCCGTGTGGATGCCCTTGATCTTGGCGAAGTTGAGCGTGCCGGCGTCGCAACCGACGATGAGCGCGCCAGGCACCGAGAGCTTCGGCAGGGAGTTGAGCCCGCCCTTGGTGATCGCCCGTGCGCCGTAAGCGGTGCGCTCGCCACCCTTCAGCGTGTCACGCAGCGCCGGATGGTGCTTGAGCCGCTGCAGTTCCGCGTAGGGATCGAGCCAGGGGTTGGCGTAGTTGAGATCCACGATGAGCCCGACCGAGACCTGCGCCTCGCCGTAGTGATATGAGAAGAAACCGCCCGAAGCGTGCGGCGACAGCGGCCACCCGGCGCCGTGCACGACCTTGCCGGGCTCGTGCCGGCCGGGGTCGATCTGCCAGACTTCCTTGAGACCGATCGCGAAGTGCTGGGGATCGGCGCCGCCGGCAAGACCGCGCTCCTCGATCAGGCGCCTCGCCAAATGACCGCGCGAGCCCTCCGCGAGCACCAGTTGCCGCGCATTGAGCGCCATGCCTGGTTCGTACGCGTCCTTGCGTTCACCGCTGCGCGACACCCCGCGGTCGCTCGTCACGACCCCGGTAACCGCGCCGTCGTCGTCCACCTGCAGATCGGCGGCCGCGAAACCGGGGAAGAGGTCCACGCCCAGTTCCATCGCCTGATCGGCGAGCCAGCGACAGAGCGCTCCGAGGCTTGCGACGTGGAGCCCCTTGTTGTGCATGCCCGGCGGCACGAACAGGCTCGGCAGGCGCACAGAGGACGACTCGCCGAGCAGGTAGCGGAACTCATCGCGCGTGACGGGCGTGGCGAACGACGCCGCTTGCGACTGCCAGCCCGGCGTAATCTCGTCGAGCGCCCGGACGTCGAGCACGGCGCCGGACAGGCTGTGACCGCCGATCTCGGCGGCCTTCTCGAGCACGCAGACTTCGAGATCCAGCGATGCGGCCGACGCCAGCTGCTTCAGGCGAATGGCGGTTGCGAGACCCGCAGGACCGCCGCCGACGACAACGACGTCGTAATCGATCGACTCGCGTTCGACGCCGTCCATCGGGCTATTGCGACGCCGGTACCAACCGAACACCCATGTTGCTCGAGTGAAACCTTTTCGTTTCGTCCTGCAAGCGTTCGGGAACCGGTGTCGGCTCAATCACGGGAAGCAAAGTCGAGCAGTGCGAACGCATGAGGGCTCGGGTGAATGGTTTGTGTGCGCAAGTCAGCGCGTTGTTCATCACCGACTTGCTTGAGGCATACTAAGCCAAAAGGACCAAAACCCGCCAACGGTCGAGTTTCCCGACCGCTTTCAATGGACGTCCGCAACCATGAGAAACACTCGCAAGTATGCTACCGCCCGTGCAGTCGCGCCGTTCGCTGCACGCTTGGCAGGTCTGGCACTGATCGCCACCGTGTCGCTTGGCGCCGCCGCGCAGGAGGCACCGGAACCGGCCCAGGCGCCGATCGTCCAGCCCGGTCCTCCGGGAGAGCCGAGCCGGCTGATTACACCGGAGGAAGCCACCGACCTCGCAGGCCTGAGAGTCACGGACGCCGATGTGAAGTTCATGCAGGGCATGATCACGCATCACGCCCAGGCTCTTGACATGACCCTGCTGGTTGGCGATCGGACCCAGCGCGACGCCATACGTCTGCTCGCGCAGCGAATCGAGCTCTCGCAGGAAGACGAGATCGCGATGATGCAGGACTGGCTGCGCGAACGCGGTCTGGAGGTCCCGGATCTCGACGCGCATCACGATCACGACGCGGAGCTCATGCCCGGCATGGCGACACCCGAGCAGATGGAGGAACTTGCCGCGGCCGACGGCGCCGCGTTCGACACGCTGTTCCTCAAGCTCATGATCGAGCATCACGAGGGCGCGGTCGAAATGGTGGACGAGCTCCTCGAACAGCCGGGTTCGGCGCAGGATTCGGTCCTCTACAACTTCACGTCCGATATCAACGCCGACCAGACCGCCGAGATCGACCGCATGGACGCGATGCTGGCCGGGTTCTCTCCCGATCCCCGGGTCGACCTCGCGGCCGGCTTCGACGACGCGGAGCAGGTCTCGTTCAACATGCAGCTCGTCGTCTCCTTGCCGAAACCCGCGGGCTTCTTCGATCCGGAGTATCCGGAGGGCCGGCCCAGGTTCGAGCGCCCGAACCGTCGCGGAGGCGATCGTCCGGGACCGGACGCGCCCGCAGCGCCGCAAGCCGGCGAGCCGGTCGAAGCGGCGCAGGCCGAGGACAGCGGCGCTGCCGCACAGACCGATTCGTCCGCTGCAGACGCGGGAGCTGTACCGGAGTTGACCGCCGGCGAAACCGACGCCGACGGCGCCGAGAATGAGAGCCTTGCCGATGCCGGCGATGACGCCGACGAAGAGGACCAGGACGACGGACCGCGTCCGAGCCTGCTCAACTTCGGCAATACCGACCTGGTCTTCGCCGGCAATGTCGTCGTCGCCGGCAATTACCACGGCTTCAATGCCTACGACATCAGCGACCCGCGCTCCCCCCAACTGCTGAGTTCGGTCGTGTGCCCGGGCGGCCAGGGCGACGTATCGATCGTCGGCGATCTGCTGATCCTGTCCGTGGAGCAGACTCGCGGGCGGCTCGACTGCGGCTTGCAGGGCGTGGCCGAAGTACACAGCGACGAGCGTTTCCGGGGCATCAGGATCTTCGACGTCAGCGACTTCAGTCTACCCACACAGGTCGGCGCCGTGCAGACCTGCCGCGGCTCGCACACCCACACCGTCGTGACCGACCCGGATGACGAGGGCAACATCTACGTTTACGGTTCCGGAACCAGCCGCGTGCGGCCGGAAGAGGAAATGGACAGTTGCACGGACGATTCGCCGTTCGAGAACCCCGAGACGGCGCTCTTCCGGATCGACGTCATCCGGATTCCGGTCGAGAACCCGGGCGACGCCGAAATTGTCAACCGCCCATACGTTTTTTCGGACCCCGAATCCGGCGTGATCGCCGGACTCTGGGAAGGCGGCGACCACGGCGACGGCACGCAGCGAACGAGCGAAACGAACGCCTGCCACGACATCACGGCGTACCCGGAAATCGGGCTTGCCGCGGGCGCCTGCTCAGGCAACGGCATCCTTCTGGACATTTCCGATCCGGTCAATCCCGTGCGCGTGGACGAGGTCATCGACACGGGTTTCGCCTACTGGCACTCGGCGACGTTCAACAACGACGGCACGAAGGTCCTCTTCACCGACGAATGGGGCGGCGGCGGACGGCCGCGCTGCCGCGCTTCGGATCCGCGCAACTGGGGGGCTGACGCCATTTACGACATCGTCGACGGCGAGTTGCAGTTTCGCAGCTACTTCAAGCTCCCGGCTCCGCAGACCGACAAGGAAAACTGCGTAGCCCACAACGGCTCGCTCGTCCCCGTACCAGGCCGCGACATCTTCGTGCAGGCCTGGTACCAGGGCGGGATTACGGTCATCGACTTCACGGACTCGTCCAACCCGGTCGAAATCGCGTTCTTCGATCGCGGCCCCGTAAGCGCCGAAAATCTCATGCAGGGCGGCTACTGGTCGGCCTACTGGTATGGCGGCCATGTCTACGGCACCGAGATCGCACGCGGTTTCGACGTCTTTGCCCTCACGCCGAGCCGCTACCTGACCGGAAACGAGATCGCGGCTGCGTCGTTCAGGGAACCGGACGCCATATCCAACCCGCAGCAGCAGCGCCGGCACGTCTGGCCTGCCGAACCCGTCGTTGCGGAGGCTTACGTCGATCAACTGGCGCGCAGCGGGATTATCCAGGACGCGCAGGAAGACGCGCTCAGGGATGCCCTCGACCAGGCGGCCGAGGCACTTGGCGGGAGTTCTGAAGCCGCCGCCGCCACAGCGGGCGAGCTCAGGAACCTTGCCGCGTCGCTGGCGCCCGCCGGGGACGATCTCAGCGAAACGGCGCGCGGCCGGCTGGCGGCACTTGCACGTGCGATGGAGGATATCGCCGGACGTTTGAATTAGGCGCTGCGGCGCGCGGCAGGTCCGGGCATGGGGCTCGAACCGGCTACGCACCCCGGGAGCAGGCGGCCATGGCCTTCGACCTTGAGGTAAACGGTGTCCGGCACAGCGTCGATGCGGACCCGCAAACGCCGCTGCTGTGGATCATCCGCGACCGGATCGGCCTTTCGGGCACCAAGTTCAGTTGCGGAATCGGGTCCTGCGGCGCCTGCACGGTGCACATCGATGGGCAGCCCGTGCGCTCCTGCAGCGTTGCCGCCGAAACCGCCGCGGGCAAAGCGATCACGACCATTGAGGGTATCTCGAGCGACGGCAGCCACCCGGTCCAGCTCGCGTTCAAGGAACTCGATGCGCCGCAATGCGGCTATTGCCAGTCCGGCATGATCATGAGCGCGCTTGCGCTGCTCGAGGCGATCCCGGATCCCGGCGACGCCGACATCGACGCCTGGGTGACCAATGCCTGCCGCTGCAGCACCTACTACCGGGTCCGCCAGGCCATCCATCTTGCCGCCGAACTCATGAGGGCGGAACAATGAGCGCAACCGGGGACCGCGGACGGCGTCCGGGCCAACACAACCCCACTCGCGCGCCCGATACCCGCCTGACAGATGTGCAACGCGGCGAATCGATCAGCCATCAGCGCACTCCTCCGGGCTCTGGCAAGACTACGGAACGGACAGGCGTGGACCGCCGCGAGTTCCTGGCGATGGCCGCGGCCGCCAAGGGCGCCTTCGTAATGGGTTTCTGGTTGCCGCCGCGCCCGGCGAGTGCCCAGCAAAGCGAAGGCACCGTGTGGTACGAGGATCCCGAAGCCCCCGAGATCAATGCCTGGATCGTCATCGAGCCGGACGACACGGTGACGGTCCGCATCGCCCAGACCGAACTCGGCCAGGGCGTTTGGACCTCCAACGCAATGATGGTCGCAGAAGAACTGCGATGCGACTGGAGCCGCGTGCGTCCCGAGTACGCGTCGGCCAACCGCGAC
The DNA here is from genome assembly GCA_028278665.1 of Candidatus Rariloculus versatilis. Classification (GTDB taxonomy): domain Bacteria; phylum Pseudomonadota; class Gammaproteobacteria; order Steroidobacterales; family Rariloculaceae; genus Rariloculus; species Rariloculus versatilis. Next base: position 31,923 of record JAQAJI010000010.1, on the reverse strand, counting down.
GCACGCGAGCTGGCGCCGGAATGGACGCTCGAGGTCATGGGCGACGGCGCGCGGGATCCCAACGGCGGCGGCGAACCCGGTTTCGGGAATCGCGCCCGGACAGGTGTGTTCGGCATTCCCGACAGCCTTTACCGACGCATGCGGACCAACGCCGCCGCCTCCGTCAAGGACGGCCGCTATTACCTGCAGCTTGCAGGCGCGGAAGCGCGCGAGCGGCTGTTGCTTGCGGCGGCGAACGAATGGGACGTGCCGGTGAACGAGTTGACCGTCAGGGACAGCGTCATCACGCATGCGCCGAGCGGCCGCACGACGACCTACGGCGCGATCGCGCGTCTCGCTGCCGTAACCCCGCACCCGAACCCTGAAACGATCTCGATCAAGCCGCCGGGCGAATGGACCCTCATGGGCACGGAGCAGAAGAACCTCGACGTGCCGATGAAGGTCACCGGCGAGACCGTCTATGCGATCGACGTGAGCCTCCCCGGCATGAAGTGGGCGGCGGTGAAGACCTGCCCGGTCTACGGCGGCGATGTTGCGGCGTATGACTTCGACGCCATTCGCGACCTTCCAGGCGTGCGCTCGGCCATGCGGCTCCCGATCCCGGATACCGCCCTGACGCGCGGCCGCACCTTCAGCGGCGGCGTGGCGGTCATTGCCGACACCTGGTACGAGGCGAAAACGGCGCTCGATCGCATGCCGATCGACTGGACGGTCCCGCCCGAAAACGCAGCATTCAACACCGCAAACATGCGCCAGGCGCTGCTCGACTCGCTGGACGCGCCGGGAACGATCCGCGTCGACGAAGGCGATGTAGACACGGGATTTGCCGACGCCGCACAGGTCGTCGAAGCGACCTACTCGACCCCTTACCTGCCGCGCGCGCGAATGGAACCCGGCAACGCGACGGTGCTCGTCACGGACGAACGCGTCGATATCTGGATCGGTGATCAGAGCCCGCAGGAAACGCGGTTCAGCGCCTCGCAGATCACGGGCATCCCCGAAGAACAGGTGTACCTGCACATGTGCCATCTCGGCGGCGGTTTCGGCAGAAACGGCAATGGCCCGCAGGCCGAGCAGGCGATCACGATCGCCAACGCCAATCGCGGTACTCCGATCCACATGTTGTGGACGCGGGAAGAAGACTTCATCGGCACGACCTATCGCGCGATGGGCATGGCGCGGCTCAAGGCGGGCCTCGACGAGGACGGCTGGCCGCTCGCGCTCGAGGTCCGCATCGCGATGCAGGCGGACGGCTTCGGGCCGACGGCGTCCTTCGGCGGCGCGTCGCGCTACCACGCCCCGAACTACCGCTTCTCGAACCACACGACCGACTTTCACGTGCCTGTCGGCACGCGCCGCGGCGTGAGCCAGGCCGCCCACGAGTTCTACCGCGAAACCTTCATCGACGAACTGGCTCGGGCGGCCGGCAGGGACCCCTATCTCTACCGTCGCGAACTCATCGCCCGAACCGATATCCCGTACAAGGACGACATGATCCGGGCACTCGACATCGCCGCGGAGATGTCTGGCTGGGGCATTCCGCTCCCGCGGGGCACGGCGCGCGCGATCGCGCTTGAGGAGCGGGGAGCCGAAACCGGCCGGTCGGCGACGATCAGCGCAATGGTCCATACCGTCTCGGTCAGCCGCAACGGTACCGTCCGACTCGAGCGCGTCGATGTGGCGCACGAAACCGGCTTCGGCCTCGTCAACCCGCTGTCGGTGAAAAAGCAGATCGAAGGCCAGATCACCTGGTTCTACAATGACGCGATGCACCAGGCCTGTACGATCGCGGACGGCCGGATCGTGGAGAACAACTTCGACAGCTTCCCACTCTCGCGTATGGACGAGGATCCACCCGAGATCAACATCCGCTTCTTCGAGACCGATCACTGGCTCATCGGCATGGGCCACGACCGCGCGACGTCCGTGCAGTCCGGCATCGGCGACGCCATCTTCCAGATCACGGGCAAACGCTTCCGCGATCTGCCGTTCAGCCGGCACGACCTGAGTTGGGGTTGAGCCCCGAAGCGAAAAGAACAGTGCAAACGGGAACCCGGGAACCCGGGCGCGACAAGCCATCGCAAGTTGCATTCCATGAGACCGGAACGATGAAAACAACGCACGTCACCTGTACCACCTTCCTGCTACTCGCGGCCATCGCAGCGCACGCGCACCACTCGAGGGCGCCGTTCCTGCTCGACGAAACCTTCGAGATCGAGGGAACGGTCACGGAAGTCGCGTGGCGCAGTCCGCACGTCTACATGGAAGTGCTCGCCGTCGACAGCGACGGCAGCGAGACGACCTGGACCTACGAGGGCCACTCCGTCGGGGGGCTGAAGCGGTTTGGTTGGACACAAGACACGATCAAGGCCGGCGATCGCGTCGTAGTCGTCGCAAATCCGAATCGCGACCCCGACAGGAAGTTCGGCCTCCTCGACAGCGTGACGCGTACCGACGGCGAAACGTTCTACTCGTTCCGCATCCCGGAAAGCGAGGGCGGGAATCCGCGTCGGCGGCCGCTCGCGGGCTCGACGGATCACTCTGGCCACTGGAACCGGATCGGCACGCTGCGCCAGGCGCTCGTCGGCGGGTTCGGGCCGCCAACGGGCTGGCCGGTCAACGAGGCAGGCCAGGCTCAAATCGACGCGTTCGATCCCGACGACAACCCATCATTCGACTGCGAAGCCACCGGCATGCCCGGCCTGATCCTGTCGCCCTACACGCATCTGTGGATTCGCGAGGAAGGCCGCATCGTCATCGAGAAGGACCAGTCGCCGCTGACGCGCGTCATCCACCTCGACGGCTCCGCACCGCCAGCCGATTACGAACCCAACGTGCTCGGCTACTCGGTCGGGCACTTCGAGGACGACGGCACGCTCGTCGTGGAGACGACGGGCTTCAATCCGACACGCTGGGGCCTGACGCGCGGCATCGACTCGAGCGACCAGAAACGCATCAGCGAGCGCTACTGGCTCGAGCCGGACGGCTACGTGAAGCGCGTGTCGTATGCGGTCGAGGATCCCATCTACCTGACGGAGCCCGTGACGCGCGAGGGTGGCTATACGCTGATCCCCGAGCACGAATTCACGGAACTGCCCTGCGACCCCGAAACCGCACGGCGCCATCTCCAGTTCGAGTAGCACGCCCTCGGAGCGGTGCGGCCGCACCATCGACGCAAGTCACAACCCGCGACAACCCAAGGGGAGGTG
>JAQAJI010000010.1:0-28654 GCA_028278665.1 Candidatus Rariloculus versatilis | reverse complement strand
CCCCCCCCCCCGCGCCCCCCCCGCAACCCTGAGAAGACGCTCGCGCGGAACCTGCACGGACGCATTCACGGCGCGTTTCAAACGAGCGGTAGTGCGCCTCCCCGTAACCCTGAGAGGACGTGCGCGGAGCCTGCATGGACGCAGTCACGGCGTGTTTCAAGCGGCCCGTAGCGCGCCTCCCCGCGACCCTGAGAAGACGCTCGCGCGGAACCTGCATGGACGCATTCACGGCGCGTTTCAAACGAGCGGTAGCGCGCCTCCCCGCCACATGAGCGCAGCCGCACCGCTGCGCTGACGTCTTCGACAGGACGGCTCAGTCCATCTCGGCCAGTTGCTGCAGCAGGCGCCCCTTCGGACTGTCGGCGGGGACGAAGCGCTGCACGCGCTCGCCCGCGAAGACCTCGCCCGTGTAGATGTTGCCCTCGGAATCGACGGCGATCATGTGCAGGCCGAAGAACTGGCCGCCGTTCTCTCCCATGTTGCCCATCTCGCCGACGAGTTCGCCGGTCGCACGGTCGAGGAACCAGATACGATTGTTCGTCAGATCGGAGATATACAGGAACTGCTGCTCCGGATCGGGCGAAAAGGCGACGCCGCCGGTGGAGCCGCCGACACCCGTTCCCGGCGCGATGACGAACTCGTCGAGGAACTCGCCTTCCTTCGTAGTCACGTGGATCCGGTTGGCGTTGCGGTCCGCCGCATAGACGAAGCCGTCGTTTGAAACATTGAGAGTTAGGTGACCGACGAATTCGGGCGGCATCGGGCCGTTTGGCGTGTACTCGTGATCGGCGTCGTCCGTGCTGATATCCGCAAGCGGCTTGCCGTAGGCGCCCCAGCCGCGCTTGAACTCGAATGTGTCGAGGTCGAAAACGAGCACGCGGCCGCCGAGATAATTGTCGGCCACGTACATCTCGTTGTCCGCTTCGATGATGCGGATTTCCTCGAGTCCGCCGACGATCATCGGCGTTTCGGGCGGATACGTCTCGCGGAAGGCCGCACGCGCTTCCTCGCGCATGGCGAGCGCCGCGGCATCCGGTCCCGGACCCCTTGACTGAGGCAGGAAACGGTACACCGCACCGACGCCGCCTTCGCCTGGTGCGCGGTCGGGCGGCGGCCGCAAGCCGACGGGCGCGCCGTTCTCGCGCTCGGGCGTGCGCGCCACTTCGGCTACGACTTCGCCGGTGCCCGGGTCGTACTTGCGCACGGTGTCCTGACCGATGTAGACGAACCCTTCGCTGTCAACATCCATGCCGTGCCCCTGTGGCGCGTCGAACGAGCCGATGACGTTGCCGTCCCTGTCCAGGTGAATCATCGAAGGCGACCTGACGCAACATAACGCCAGCGGCGGCGAATGCTCAGCATGCAACTCGATGGCCGTGAGGTCGTTGGGCCTGTTCAGCACCCAGACATTGTCGTTGGCGTCGACGGCGAGCCCTGTGACGCCGCCGATCTTCCAGTTGTTCGGATACGGGTTCGGCCAGGTGGGGTCGAAAATGTAGTTCGGTACGGCCTGCGCCCGTGCTTCGATACCGGCAAATGTGACTGCGAATATGGCAGCGGCCAGCGACGCGAGCAGGCCCGCGATTCTCGGAGTCGTTGTCATGATCGGATCCCCCCGGCAGCGATTCGGTTTGCACCCGAGTGTAGCAGCCTGCGGCCAGCCCGAGAATTGCATCAAGGACCGCGATGATCGCAAAAGACAAGCGAGGCCGCGGCCGGCGCAAGCCGTCACCTGCGCGACGGCCTTGATTGTCGAGCAAACCCCTGACAACCATTGGCAATTCGCCATGCAACGCGCGGCCTGGTGCAATTTTCGAGCTGGCGTCGCGCTGCAAGCGGCGGCAGATCGACTCGCCGGTTGCGGCTTGCCGGCCGCGGTCCGGCATTGATCGTCTGCGACCGATATTCGGTCGTGCAGGACTTGCCCGCAGCTTCCCGATGCAGTAGATATCTGCGCGACGCTGTCTAATGTACGAACTGCCGCCGCAAACCGGTCAGGAGGCGCCGCTCCGATGAAACTCGACCCGAATTCGCTCCAACTTGACCGTTTCCTGCCGAAGCGCGCCGGGAACCCGGTTTCCGGCCGCTCGTGGGCCCTGGTCGTGCTGCTCGCGTTCGTGACCGGGTGCGTCACGAGCCCCACGGGCCGCAGGCAGCTCATGATCGTTTCGCCCGAGCTTGCGATCGCAGAGTCGGCGAACGCCTACGTGCAAACGGTGCGCGAGCTCGACGACGACGACAAGCTGCTCGACGATCCGGCGCTCGAGCGGCGTGTCGAGGAAATCACCGGGCGCGTGGTCGCCGCAGCGGTGCAGCGGTATCCGCACACGGCCGACTGGCGGTGGAGCGTCGCGCTCGTCGACGATCCGGAGACCGTGAACGCCTGGTGCATGGCCGGCGGCCGGATGGCGGTCTACAGCGGCCTGATCGAGCGTCTTGCGCTGACGGACGACGAACTGGCCCACATCATGGGCCACGAGGTCTCGCACGCGCTCGCCAATCACACGGCCGAGCGCATGTCGCTCGCGCTGCTTACCCAGTTGGGGGTCGCGGTGGCCGCAAGAGAACGCGACGAGAATAATCCCGCGGCCCTTTCAGCCGCAGCGCTTGCCGCACAGGTGGCGATCACGCTGCCGAACAGCCGAACCGCCGAATCGGAGGCGGACCGCATGGGCATGGAACTGGCCGTGCGCGCCGGCTACGACCCGGCGGGCGCGGTCAGCGTGTGGCGCAAGATGGAAGCGCTCGGCGAATCGCGACCGCCGGAGTTCCTGAGTTCGCATCCCAGCCCCGACAATCGGCGCGCTGAGCTTGCCGCGCTGATCGAGCAGATGGGCCCGCTTGCGCCAGCCGTTGCACCGCAACCGTATCCGATCAACATCGTGAACTGACTCGGGAACAGGCTGCCCGGGCACCGCGACGGTACCAAGCGGTCGTCGGCCGGGATCACTAAAGTCGTACCCGGCGATCACTCGGATTGGCCGCTCGCCCCCTGAACCGAGACCACGCTCGCGTGTCGGACACTACGATCGCGCGAATCGCGCCGTTCATCGCACCGGCACACTGACAGGGGCCGATCACAGGCCGGCAAGTTCGAGCAACTCGCGCGGGTGCCGATCTCGAGCCTCGGCGTAAATCGGCCTGACGGCAGCGACGAACGCCCGAGCCTCCTCCGGCGCGAGCTCAAGGATCTCGCCGCCCGCCTCGCGGATCGCTTCGGCCGCTGCCGTTTCCTCTTCGTCCTTGAGGCCGCGCTGAAACTCCACGGCGTCGCTCACCGCCAGCCGCAACTCCGACTGCAGCTCGTCGGGCCAGGCGTCGAACGTCTGCCGGTGCACAAAGATGGGACGCGAAATGTAGGAGTGACTGCTTGCGGTGTGAAAGCGGTGGAACTGGTGAACGCCATACGTCACCGTGTTGGCAAACGGATTCTCCTGGGCATCGAGCGTGCCCGCCATGATTCGCTCGATGGCTTCGGTGAGGTCCATGATTTGCGGACTCGCGCCGAGCAATTCGAAGGCGCGCGCGTGCACCTGGCTCGGCAGCACTCGTATGGCCATGCCCTGAAGGTCCGCAAGCGAGCGCACAGGTCTGAGCCGGTTGGATATGTGGCGCAGCCCGTTCTCGAAGTAGCCGAGGATCCGGAAATCCGTTGCGGCCTCGATGGCGGCCGTCAGATGCTGGCCCAGTTCGCCGTCCATCGCAGCGCGCGCGGTCGTGTTGTCGGTGAAGAGAAACGGCAGGTCCACGATGCCGAGATCGGAGATTCTCTCGGACAGATAACTGCTTGACTGGTAACCGAGCGTCAGCACGCCCTGCTCCACCAGCCACAGGATATCGAGCGCCCGATAACCGAGATCCAGGATGTTGTATACGTAGTGCACCTCGATGTCGTCGCCGAAATTCGCCTCGAGCCTGTCGCCCATGCGCTTGAGCGCGAGACTGAAGCTCGTCGTCGGCGGGCCGTATCCGCCCATGACGATGCGAATGGGACCGTCCGCCGTCGACCGTTGCGCCCGTAACAGCGGTCCGCTCCACGCAGTGGCGATCGCACCGGCGCCGACAGCGGCTGAAGTCCTGAGAAATCGTCGTCTCGACATGGTTCCCCTCCAATCAGGGTCGTCCTGCGCAATGTATGACGGGTGCTTCGCTACCCATTGCGCTATCGCAGATGCAAACGTCCGATCCCGCCTGCGGATCCATGGTGCAGCGCGTACGGCTGAGTCGCAAGCCGCCGAGCGAACGCGCCCGATACTTGCACAGACTCGGATCGCGCCCAAAATCCATGTAAACTTGGCTTGCACGTTTTGCACTTCACGTGATCACGGACTTGCGGTGGGAGTCGGTCCGTAAAGGAGGAGGCGTTATGGTTTCCAGAAAATGGATTCTCGCCCTGTTGCTCGTTGCTGCGTCGAGCCCCGGCTTCGCCCAGCAAGTCGAGGACTTTTCCGACGCGATAGAGATGTTCAGGCAGGTACCGGAGGTGGGCCCGTACTTCGATTCGGCGTACGGCTTCGCTGTCTGGGACACGATCGCCAGGGGCGGCCTGGGTATCGGCGCGGCCACCGGCCGGGGACAGGTCTATGTCAACGGACAGGTCACCGGGTTCAGCCGTCTGCTCGACGTTTCGATCGGCCTGCAGGCCGGCGGGCAGGCCTACCGGCAGATCATCTTCTTCGAGGATCGCCTCGCCTACGACGAGTTCACGCGCGGGAACTTCGAGTTCGACGCGTCGGCATCCGCCGTCGCTGTCACTGCAAGCGCCCAGACGTCGTCGGGCACCCAGGGCAGCCAGGCGACCGTCGGCGCTTCGGGCGCCGGGCGCGCACTTGCGAGCGGCGGCTACCAGAACAGTGTGCGGGTCTTCACCATGGCCACCGGCGGTCTGATGGCTCAGGTCACCGTTGCCGGGCAGAAGTACAACTTCAGGTCTGTACGGTATCCGGATACCGGCGCCCCAGTGACGCCATAGCAGCGCCGCTGAACCGTATCGCGACGGGCTGAACGCCCTCGTTGCGGGGCGGGGCGCGGTCGCGCGCCGCCGGCATTTGCGTACGCTTTGCGGCGTTGCCACTACATCGAATCGCCATTTACCCGTCCACTCACCCGGCTCCGAATTCGCATCCCGGCACGCAAGGGCCGACCGGCCTTGCGCGACTGCGAAAACCGGCAGCGACCGCGCAAGCCGGACATCCCGGCCGACAAAAAGCACGAAAACGCCTCTGCGCGGAAAATGCTACGCTTGCGCGTCACAAACCGCCGCCCGCGGAAGCTTGGGGATGGAAAATCAACGATGAACATGACTGATCCGCGCGACACGATCGCCAATTCACCGATGAGTATTCTGCAGATCGTTGCTGTTGCGCTAACGCTCAGCCTGTGCGCGCTCGACGGTTTCGATGTGCTGTCGATCAGCTTCGCATCGCCGGGAATTGCCAGGGAATGGGGCATCAACCAGGCGGAGCTCGGCATCGTGCTGTCGATGGAACTGATCGGAATGGCGATCGGCTCGCTGTTGCTGGGCGGCGTGGCCGACAAGATCGGCAGGCGCAAGACGATTCTCGCCTGCCTCGTGCTCATGACTGCCGGCATGTTCATGGCGACGCAGGTTTACGGCCTGATCGATCTGTCGATCTGGCGCGTCCTGACGGGTCTCGGCATCGGCGGGATGCTGGCTGCGATTACCGCCACCGCGGCCGAGTTCTCGAGCAGCAAGCGGCGCGACTTTGCCGTCTCGATCATGTCGATCGGCTACCCGATCGGGGCTGTGGTCGGGGGCATGATCGTCGCGGTATTGCTGCAGGGGAACGCGGAAAACTGGCGCTACGTGTTCTACTTTGGCGCGGCGATTACGGCGATCTTCATCCCGCTCGTCTAACTCTTCGTGCCGGAGTCGATCCACTGGCTAGCGCGCAAGCAGCCCGCGGGCGCGCTCGAACAGATCAATGCGACGCTCAGGCGCATGGGACATGAGGCCATCGCAGCACTGCCCGAAGTGAAGCTCGAAGAGCGCAAACGTTCGATCGGAGATATTTTTTCGCCGGAGCTGGTCAAGATTACCGTGCTGCTGACCATTGCGTATTTCCTTCACATCACGACATTCTATTTCATCGTCAAGTGGATACCGGAGATCGTCGTCCGCATGGGCTTCGACATTTCGGAGGCCGGAAGCGTGTTGGTCTGGACCAACGTAGGCGGCGCCACGGGCGGTGCGGTGCTCGCGTTCCTGACGCTGCGGTTCGGCGTCAAGGGATTGACAATCGGCGCGCTGGTGCTGTCGACCGTCCTGGTCACCATTTTCGGACGGTCGCCCGCCGATCTGGAGCGGCTGTCTATGATCAGCGCGTTCGCCGGCTTCTTCACGAACGCCGCGATCGTCGGACTCTACGCGCTCTTCGCCCGGGCGTTTCCGACGCATGTCAGGGCGTTCGGCACGGGCTTTGCGATCGGCGTCGGGCGCGGCGGCTCCGTGCTTGCACCGATCATCGCGGGCTTCCTGTTCGAGGGTGGCGTCGGCCTGCCAACCGTCGCGATCGTCATGTCGGTCGGCTCGCTTTTCGCCGCCGGACTGCTGTTGCTGTTGAAGCTCAAGCCCGAGAAGGCGATCCCGGCAGAAGCGGAAAGCGAATCATCGGAGGTATCCGGCCTCGAGCCATCCGCGGCGCGTACCTGAGCGCCCGCAAGGGCACGCGACCGATCGCGTCGCGTTTCCGCCCGAACCCTTCGAGCATGCTCGGGGTGAGGCGGATGTGATGTGAGCTGACGCCGGGCTACACGGTACAGCGATCGATTGCTGCACCGCAGCCCGGCTCAGTCGGGTGCGATTTTCTCTAGCGCCACTCGTCGACGGCCACGCTCCTGCTGTAGCCGCACTCGTTGACGCTCCACCGGATGTTGCCGCTGCCGCCGACTACGACGACCTCGACCCTCTCGAGGTAGGGGATCGGCGCGTCATCGGGCAGGCCCAGCCACGTCGCGTAGGGCTCTCTGCCGGCGCGGGCCGGTCCGAGCTTGTAGTTGATGACCTCCTGGTCGAGCCAGTAGTGGTACTTCGGCGTCGTGATGTTCTGCTTGACCCAGTCGATGAGCTTCTCCTTCGTGTCGAAGCCGAACCGCAGGAACGGCGCCGTTACGGCCGGGTCGATCAGCAGCATCTTGGAGCCGCGGTTCGGCGGACCGAGACCGCCGATGAAGCGCTGCAGCACCCACTCCCAGTCCTCGTCGCGCAGGACCATCATCGTGTTCTGGCTCTGGCAGCCGGAGAACGTGCTGACGACGCTCTCGTCGCTGGCGAAGCCCTTCTGCACATGCAGGGGATCCCAGCCTTCGGGCAGCCCGTCGACATTCTCGGCGAAGACCGCCGGAACCGCGCTCATCGGATTGCCCTGCACGCCGAGATAGGTATGCCCGGGCACCGAACCGCCCGTGACGTTCCCGGACAGCAAGCCCCAGGCACGCCCGATCAGAGCACCGGCGTTGTCGTACAGACCGAGCGCGCCGGTTCCGGAATTGAGCAGCAGTTCATCGACGATCGGGCCGTTGAACACGCCCATGGCGGTCATTGACGAGGTCGAACTCGAACGCGCGTTGGTCCGGGTGCCTGCAAGCGCAAGAATTGCCGGGAAGTGCTCAGGCTTCGCGCCGGCCATGACCGCGTTGATCGCGGCCGTCTCGACCGTGTACTCCCAGGCCTCGCGCGTGCCCGTGACGCGCATCCGGCCGATGACCTCGTCGCGATCGCGCGAGGTCCCTGCGAGCATTGCATCGACCCGCTCCCGCGTCGGCATGATGATCGGCAACTGGTCGCTCCAGAACCTGTCATCGAAGTAGCGCTGCAGGTTGTCGCGCGTGTCCGGACCGATGAACTCTCGCTTCGTTCGTTCGAAGGTCCCGGTCGTCAGTTCCTCTTCGTTGAGCGGCCGCGTCAGGTGACCGAAGATCTCCTCCATGAGGGGAATCTTGTTGACGGGATCGTATCCGGCGATGTACCCGGCAAGCTCGTCGGGCGTCTTGCCGCCGACCGGCGTGTGTGTAAATGCCAGCCGCAACGCCGGCATGCCCTCCTCGAGCGCCTTGTCGTGCACAAGATCCGTGAGAGCGTCGACGATGACGCCAACCGCAGGAATTCCGTAGTTCGCTTCGACTTCAGCAACATGGCCGACGACCGCCGGCGCACAGGTGCTTCAATGGCCTATGGCCATCACCATCAGGCCATCGACGGATTGAATCTCCCGCCACAGTTCCGGATCGTCCTGGCTGTAGGCGCCCCGCTTGACGCGATAGATCGCGTTGACTTCGGGCATGTTGGCCTTCATCCATTTCTCCATCTCCATGAGAAACAGATCGCCGCCGTTGAACGTTACATCGACGAGATAGATCGTCTTGCCGTCGAGGCTCTCCGGACGCGGCGCCATGGCCCTGCGCTCGATCGGAGGCGCGATACCCGTGGGGTTCAACACCGTATAGAGCTGCGCGTCCGTCTGCGCCACCGCCTCGTTCAGGAACGAAGCCCCGCCGAACGCAAGCGCAAGTCCGAGTCCAAGGTGCCCGAAGCGCCGTGGCGACACTCCTCCCGCCGTAAATCTCGTCCGCCTGATCAACCGCATGACCATACCCCCTCTGCGAAAAAAACCGGTTCCGGATATTGGAAGATTGTCAATACTATAACGGAACGTCGGACGGGTAACACGGGTTCGCGCGGGCGTCGTCCCGACGCTGACGCCCGCTCGGGAACCAGCCTGCGCGTTGACGCGAAGCGGTCGACAGGCGACCATGTACGGTTATCTGAGTTGTGCCTCTGCTGTCCCCGCACCGGTGCGGGCTGCGGCTGAAGAAGGAGGACCATTATGACGCACGGCGCTGGCGGACTGGCTTCGACATTGGCAGTTGGATTGGCGGGCGCGCTGCTTGCGGCAGGCTCCGCCCTGGCGCAGGACGACGAGTTCGACGATTGCGTGTTCGTCGATGGCGAGTGTATCGAGGGCTACGTCTACGTACCGCAGTTCATGTCGCCGCAGGAACTGAAGTCGCTGATCGAGGCGGAGTCTGGCGACATCGTCATCGTCGACACGGCGGCGGAACTCATCTTCGAGGACGAGCGAATCCCCGGTTCGGTCAATTTTCCCTGGGTCCATGAGCTGAGCCTGCCCGTCACGCTGCCGCGCGACAAGACGCTCGTGATCTATTGCGCCTGCAACGATCACGAGGATTCCGTCGACATGGCCCAGAAACTCGGCCTGGTCGGATATCTCGACGTCAAGGTGCTTGAAGGCGGCTGGTTCGAGTGGCTCGATCTCGGTTACGAAACTGTCGGGCTCGCCGTCGAGGAGATGCAATAACATGAAGAACGCGACAACGCGCATGACGGCTGCAGCGGCGGCCTGTTGCGCCGTACTGCTCGCTGCGGCGGCCTGGGCGCAAAGTTCGATTTCAGGACTTCAGATCGGCTCGCCGACCGCCTCGATCCCGGTCCTCGACGTTACAGGCCAGTATGCCGGCCAGCGAATCTGCTACGTCTGTGAGTTTCAGGACGTACCGAACATACTGGCTTTCTTTCGCGAGACGAGCGACGAGACTGCCGATCTGATCAGGCAGCTTGACGAACTGTACCTGAGCCACAAGCACGAGGACTTCAAGGCCGTGGCAGCGGTCGTGGCCGGCGACGAGGCTTCGCCGTGGCTCGAGGAACTGAGCGCGTCGGCCGGGCTCGAAATTCCGCTTGTTGTCTTCAGGAGAGGCCCGAGAGACGTCGCCATGCGCCTGTACGAAATCAACCCCGAGGTCGACAACACGTTCCTCGTGACGGTCAACCGTTTCGTTGTCGACAACGTCTCCGGTATCGGTGCTGACGAATTCGGCCGCGTCGTCGACGCGACCGAGCAGATGATGGCGCAAAACACGCCCTAGAGATCACACGAAGACTCACGCTCGAGGTCAGGCTCATGCAGGCGAAAACTGGCAAACCCCGCTGGCTCCTTGCTTCGTGCGCCGCCATTGCCGCGGCTTGCTCGCTGTCGGCACGCGCCCAGGAGATTCCCGCGGTCACGCCGGAGAACCTTGCCGCGCTCATCGCCGGGAACGAAGGCAAGGTCGTGGTCGTCAACTTCTGGGCGACCTGGTGCCCGCCCTGCCTCAGGGAGTTCCCCGACATCATCGACGTCTACAACCGCTACCGCGACGACGGGCTGGAGGTGCTCGCGGTTTCCATGAACTACCCCGAGGAAATGGCCGACATCGAGGAGTTCCTGCAGAACTTCGATCCGCCGTTTCCGGTTTTGCTGGCGGCAACGGTCGACGAGACCTTCTACGAAGCCGTGCTCGATTCCTGGTACGGCGAGATGCCGATGACGTTGATCTTCGACACGGCCGGTAACCGGGTGCATATCCACAAGCGACCGGTCACCTACCCCGAGCTTGCGACCGAAGTCTTGGCGCTGCTCCCGTCGTCTTGACGGAGGGCACTCGCGCAAGTCAGCGATTCGCGGAGTTTCCTGCCCTTCCCGTTCGCTACCCGTCTTCGGCCGAATGGCAAGCCGCGACTTGAGTCCTTAGCGGGGCTCGCGCAAGCCTTCGGTGAGTTCGATGACAGTGCCCCACGGGTCGACGATCGCCGCAGTCGCGATTCCGCCGAGTTCGTCGGCCTGGCGCAAGGGACTCGCGAGCGTTATCCCCTTCGCCTCAAGACCCTGCACGAAGGCCTCGAGGTCCCGGACCTCAAAGCCGACGTGGTCGACGGCGCGACCCTGCGTCCCGACGAGTTCCTCGTCCGGCAGCCAACTGAAGAAGTTCAACATGTAGCCGACTCCCGGCAGATCGGCACCGATGAAAAAGTCGGTCTGCCCGGGCCTGAGCGTCGCATCGAAGGCACGCATGTACCACTGCTGCATCGCCACGAAATCTTCGTTGACGAAGTGAACGTGGTGATGGACGATCGGCGGCGGGCTCTCCTCGCCGCTCGTGACGAGTTCCACCTTGACGCCGTCAGGGCCCAGCAGATAGGAGAATCTGCCGTAGTTGCCGGCCGTCGGGGGGCTTGCGGTCTCGCCCGGCGCGGGTTCCCGGCCAACGGTCAGTTCGTAGCCGTTCGCCACGACCTCGGTCGTCAAGGCCGGCACATCAGGCACGGCGAAACCGATGTGATCGAAGGTCGTACCGCGCGTCGGTCCCGTCGGCGGCGACTCGCGAAGCACGATGAAGATGTCCGGAAATTCGATGACCGCGATGTCGCTGTCGCCGAAGTCGGCAACCGTCCCGCCGAGCGTGTCGACCCAGAACCGCAGGTGCTCGTCGATGTTCGTGACGTTCAGGTCGTAGTGACCGACGATGACCGGAGCCTCCTCGTTGAGCAATTCGGCCATTAGCTGCGGGGCCGCGGCAAGCATGGCGACGGTCGCGACGATAAAGCCTGCCGGTCGAAGCATGGTCATTCCCCCTGGGCGTTACTCGCCCGTCGCGCTTTAGTTTCGCGGATGATTCACGCAGCATCGTGCGACTTCGAACGATGTCAGAACAGCCCGCCTCGCTGCAAGTTCGTCCTGCGGCGGGACCAGGGCCTCAGGCCGACAGTCCGGTCAGACTCACGATTCCCCAAGCGAGCAAAACCGCCAGGACCCCGTAGACCGCCGCGGAAAGCAAACGGAACGCTCGCAACTGCCTTTTCATGGCAGCACCTTCATTGACATGCGGAAACGGTTCGTCCGGGACCTCCGCGACCCCGAGAAACTCGCAAAGCGGCCCCCAGCCCTCACGCACATCGAAAACGAGTAGCCGCTCGGGCGGCACATGCCTGCGGACGGCTTCGATGTGTTCGTTGAACACCCCAATGGCATGGTCCCGGTCCTCGAAGCGGCCATCGAACGTGCCGTCCCAGATCGACTCAAAGGTCAGCCGGCGCACATGCCGGAATCGCTTCAACCACATGAGCCACACGGGCGGCATGAGCTTCGAGAACGGATAGATCGTCTCGCTGACGCTGCGGTACCACGACTCCGGATCGCGCACAGTGAGGACGACCCTGGCATGCGGATAGCGATTCATCTGTTCCTTGTAGAACGCCGCAGCCGGCCAGTCGACGGATGACAGATAGCCATCGAACACGGCGTCCCAGTCAGGCTCGCCGTCGAGCACGGCAGCCCACAACGACGGGTGGCCGGGGTTCCGGACGACTTCCATCATGTGATAGCACTTGCCGAAACCCAGACGCTCAAGAGCGAGTTTCAGCGACATCGTACCTGTGCGGCCGAATCCGGCACCGATGACCTTCAACGCCAAGTCAACATCCTCTTCGAGGGGAATCAGATGCGCTGGTGCTTTCGTCCCGTTCAGTCGGCGGCCGGAAGCGGGTAATGGACAATTCGACCATCTCCGAGTGCGAGATCGCCGGTATCAACCGAGCGCCGCGAGATAAGCGGCAACGGCACCATTGTAGCCAAGCTCCAGTGCATCGGCGGTAAACGCGTGGCCGATGCTGACCTCGGCGAGTTCGGGGACGCTACGCTGGAACAGGGGCAGATTGTCGAGGTTCAGATCGTGACCGGCATTGATGCCGAGCCCGTTTGCAATCGCGGTTTCGGCCGCTGCGACGAAGCCCGCGAGCACACGTTCGCAATCGCCCGCCGCGTGCGCCGTCGCATATGACTCGGTATACAGTTCGATCCGGTGGGCGCCGCAGGCCGCGGCGAGTTCCATCGCCGCGGGGTCGGGATCCATGAAGAGGCTCACCCGCATCCCGGCCGCCGCGAGTCCCGCGATGATCGGCTTCAGGCGGTCGCCGTCGGCCACGAGATCCCAGCCATGGTCCGAGGTTCGCTGATCCGGGTCGTCCGGTACGAGAGTGACCTGATCCGGACGGGCCTCATGGACGATTTCCAGCAGTTCCTCGGTCGGATTGCCTTCGATATTGAACTCGACGCGACCGGCGAATTCGTCCCTGATCAGGCGGTCAAGGTCCGTGACGTCACCGGGACGGACATGGCGCTCATCGGGACGCGGATGGACCGTGATGCCGTGCCCCCCGGCAGTGATGATTCGCCTGGCCGCGTTGACGACGCTCGGATATCCGACGTCTCTCTGGTTGCGCAGCAGTGCGACCTTGTTGACGTTGACGCTGAGTTTCGTCTTCATCCGGTGGCGTCCTCAGTGGTAGCTGGGCGCAGATCGACGCACAGGTGGCGCGTCACCCGATCGGCTGCACCCGGCACGGGCTTTTGGTATCGCCAGTGCCGAGCGTGACTGCGCCACAAAGTATAGTGATGTGTCATGACGATGCCAGCACGGCGCGAAGCCACCGGGTTCGCTGCCCGTAGCGTGCGGTATAGTCATATGATCGTATCCGAACGGTACGCTGGAACCGATGTCATGAAACAAGAACGACAACGCATTTTCCGCCTCGCGCTGCCACTGTGCCTTGGACTGGCCATGTGCCCGAACGCCGGAGCGCAGGAAATCGACAACCCGGACGTTTTCGCCGTGGCGGCCATGGTCGCCGAGGAAGTCGAACTGGTCCGGGAATTCATGGGGCGCCCGTTCGACGACAGTCCGCGCCTGCCCGCATCTGACGTCTCCCAGCACGTGGTCTACTTCCAGGCCCAGTCGCTGTTTCGCAAGCTGAATCAACTTGCTCAGGAGCAGGCCGGCGCCGAGCGCGTCTCGGCACCACCCGTGCCGGAGGGCGATCTGACCCCCGCCGACACGATCGTGGTCGTCACGGAGGCACTGACACAGGTCCGCAGCGTGAAGCGCGCGCTCGATATCGAACGGGAAGCTGACGTATTTCCGCCCACCGGCTCGTCCGCGACCGGGACTTTCATGACACTGCTCGACATCAACCGGCAGGTCAATCTGCTCCTGGCAGATCCGCCGCGTCCGATGGACGTATTTGGACAGGTCACCCTGTCGTCCTTCTTTGCAGCAGGAGTTCTCTCTCACCTTGGCGAAACGGATATCCTGCCGCCCGCCCCGCCCTTCGACGGCTACAAGCGCCCCGCGGATGTCTATGGGGTGCTGCTCAGATGCGCGGAAATTCTCGGGCGAATCGGCGATGAAACCGGTGCACCGACACTGCACATCAGTCCCCGGCGCAATATCCCCGACGATATCGAGCCTGGCCACGTCTACGACATCTCCACCATCCTCGTGGGAGGCCTGGCGCTGGTGTCAAGCATGCTCGAGGCCGAGGATGTCTTCCCGACGCTCGAAACGCCGGAGAAGGTCTTCCCGACGCAGGTGTACGCACGCGCCAACGTGCTGTTGCAGCAACTGGAGCAGATCGAGCAGTTGCTGTAGCAGCCCTTTTCGGCCCGCGCAAAGTGGCCGACAACGCGGCGTAGCTCCGCGCCTTCAACATCGATCCCGAGAAATGCGATCGGTGTCCGAACTTGCGGGCGCGGCGGCTGCAGCGGCTCGTCGCGACGAGCCCCCGCCCGCGGGGCAACGTCGAAGCCGCCGATCTAGTGCGTCTCGGCGGCCCCTCCGTAGTACTCCATCACGTGCTCCGTCGGGGGCGCGTTGGGCCAGTGAATCGTCGAACGCTCGATACTCGGCCGGGCAAAAAGGCGCCGGCGGTAGGCCTCGACACGCGGCAGATGCACGCCGTCGTCAGTCGCCCAGATGTAGCCGAGACCTAGCCACTGGATGCGGAAGAGGCTCACGGCCCAGAAGAGGTCGGCCATCGTGAACCGATCGCCGAAAAGCCACTCGCCGCCCGTGGCTTCGAGTTGTTGCTCGAGGTCCGCGAGCAGCGCCTTGAACTCGGCGAGAGACGCACGCATGTCGCTTTCGGTCCGTACGTAAGCCCTGGCCTTCTGTTCCTTGACGATCTTGTGCTCGTAGGCCGCCACGAGCACCGGGTCGTCGGCCACGAGCGCCATGTTCTCGCGGAGCTTGCCGATCTTGACATCGTGGGCGGTCTTCATCATCTCCTGGACGAAGCCGGGACGCCCGTCGCCTTCGGGATTGGCGCCGTACAGCAGCGCAACGTGCGGAGTGCGATCGACGATATCCATCTGCGCGATGACCTCGGACTCGATGTCCTTCGGCACGAGTTCGGTGCCTTCGGCGATCGCGGAATCGAGATAAAGGCACGTCGCCTTGGAGTTGACAAGGACTTTGCCGGACTCGTAGTCGACGACCGTCGGTACGACGCAGGGATCGAAGCCTTCGGTCTCCGTGGATGAGCGCCCCGTGTAGCCGTCGACGAGCGGTTGCGGGATCGCTTCGCCGCCCTTGACCCTGAGCCTCACATACTCGGGAAAGTAGTTCTGGATGTTGGGCGGCAGGATGTCGATGTCATGGGAAACGTAGCTCGCGCCCTTCTCGTCGAGCACGGCCCTGACCTTGTACGAGCACATCGACATGAAAAAGTGGTAGACCTCGAAGCGCGGCGCCTCGCCGGGCTTCTCGTTGATCACCCGGTTGCGCTCGGGATCCGTGTACCTGGAATTGGCCGCCTCGACCATTTGCCTGAGTTCTGACTTGTCCATCAATCCCACCACCTCACAGCTAGACGCCGGATTAGATACCACATGGAAGCGCGATGGCAAACGGTGCACGGCGCGACTGATGGACACGTCAGGCGTACACATCACGACCTCATGCCACAAAATCTGACGTACACGCTGGTCAGAACGGCGCGCCGCAGCTTCGTGCCAGCCACCGCGTGTTTCACGGTCAACTGCGCAGACCCGAGCGACCCGGCAAGCAGGGACGCGATCGGCCGTGCCGATTTGCATTGCACGGCGCGGCAAACGATCATCCGTAGGTAACAGATCGCCAACCCATGGCAACGTCACTTCAGTGAGGGCTTCTACGATGAGGAACTCAATCGGCCTGGTCGCCGCAACCGTCGCAGTCGCGGTCGTCGCAGGTCAATTTCTCGCGACCGAACTCGCGGCGCAACCCCGCGATCTCGGCGACATTTTCCTTTCCGAAGACAACGACTCGTTCGATCCGGGCCTGCCCATAGGCGCGGCATTCCCCGAGATCCGCGCGCTTTATCAGGGGCAGGAAATCACAACGGTCGACGAGTTCATGGGAGACAGGGGGCTGGCGTTCTTCGCCGTGCGCTCCGCCGACTGGTGACCCTTCTGCAGAGAGCAACTCGGGCAGTTGCAGGAAAGTGTTGAGGACTTCGCAGAAGCGGGCATCGGCATCGTCGTCATCACCTACGACGCACCGGAACTGCAGCAGGCCTTCGTCGATGCGGGCGGCATCACGTACGAGTTCATCTCCGACATCGATGCCGCGACGATTCTTGCGCTCGGTATTCTCAACGAAGACTACGTCCCGGGCGACGATGCCTACGGCATTCCGCACCCGGGCGTGTTCGTGCTGAATCCGGCCGGCGAGATCGTCGGCAAGGTGTTCATCGAGTCGTTCCGGGAGCGGGTCGACGGCCCTGGGACGCTCGCTTACGCTCTCGAGCTGCTCGACTGAGCTGCGCGCGCCGCAACGGCACCAACAGGCGGACCGGCGTTACGTCACCGTCATGATCTCGTAGCACACGGCGAGGCTCACGAGCGGGTTGCGTCCCGGCGTCGGTCGATACTCGAGCGCGACGAAACCCTCGTAGCCCATGTCGACGATTTCCCGCGCGATGTAGCGGTAGTTCATCTCGCTCGTGTCGTCGATCTCCGCGCGCGACGGCACGCCTGCGACATGGACATGGCATATCAGGTCCAGGTTGTCGCGCATGGTCCGTACGACGTCGCCGTTGGCGATCTGCACGTGATAGACGTCATAGACGATCCTGATGTTCGGCGAACCGGTCCTGCGGCAGACGTCGAAGCCCCATTCGATGTCGTCGAACACCTGATCGGTGCGGTTGTCCGCGGCGACCTTCGAATTCGTGATCTCCATACAGACGTAGACGCCGTTCTCCTCGGCGTACGGTGCGACGCGCGACAGGATCTCGACGGCGTGATCGGCACCCTCCTCCCGCGACATCCCGCGCCGTTCGCCGGGCAACGCGATGAGATTGGGACAGCCCACCCGGGCGCACACGTCGATCCCGGCGTGAGTCGCCTCCTCGATCTGGTCGTGCAGTTCCTGGCGGATGAGGCCGTTCTCGAAGGTCGTACCGGTACCGACCATCATCGCCGGTGCGAGGCCGTAGTCCTCGAGTATCGGAATCTGGTCCGGCTGCGGCAGGTCCATGCCGGCGAAACCGAGCGCCGCGAGCACCTCGCAACGCTCCTCGATACCGAGATCGAGGTCGCCCCAGACCTGCGGCATGACGCTCTGCCTGATCCTGCCCTGGCGGATACCCGGCTCCAGCGCCTGGGTCGCCTGGAACTTCGCCATCAACGCCGGCGACGCCGCGAGCGCGGCAAGCAGCTTGCGTCTTTGCAATTTGTGTCTCCTGGCGATGACTTGCATGATGGGCGCCCCTGACTATAGTGCTACGCGTGAGTATCTGTCACGGACATTCCGATTGCCACTACGCAGCAGTCGTCTCCCCTGACGAACCCGGCGCGAATGGGCGGACGGTACTCACATTGCTACCGCCGACCCCACAGGAGTAGCCACAACATGCATCGCCTCAAGCAGCTTTCAATCGGCACGGCCTGCCTCGGACTTGCCCTGGGCGCGTGCGAATCCCCGACCACAACGCCGACTTCCGACACTGAATCGCCCGACGCTACGGAGGCTGCCACGGTGAATACCCCACGTGAACTCGACCTTGAACTCGTTCCGTTGCCCGGCAAGGAGGCCGACGCCCCGCAGTTGACGCAGGCGCAGGTCGTGCGGTTCGACACGACGGCCGGAGCCGTGACGATCGAGGTGTATCCGGAGGCCGCGCCGAACGCCGCCCAACGCTTCGTCGAACTCGTGGAGTCCGGCTTCTACGACGCCATCCCGATTTCGCGGGTCGTACCCGGTTTCGTCGCCCAGTTCGGCATCAACTGGCGCGATCCGCACCGATCCTGGCAGAACCGGAACTTCGACGACGACCCGACACTGTTCGCGCTCGAGCGCGGAACGCTGGCGTTCGCCAAGGCGGGACCTAACACCAACTCGACGCAGGTCTTCATCAACTACATCGAGAACAACCGTCTGGCCGATCCGCAATACAACTTCACCGCGTTCGCAAAGATCGTCGACGGCATGGATGTTGTGGATCAGTTCGTGCAGGTCGGCGACCCGAGCGGCGGCCTGAACCAGCCGCGCCTGTGGTCCGACGGCGGAGCCTATCTCGAATCGCTCGAGGTCCAGCCGACGATGATCGTGAGCGCGACCGTCCTGTGAACGCGACCGTACTCTGAACGCGACTGGACCGGCTGCGGCCGCGGCGTGAACCCGGCAGGCTCCGATCGGTCGTCATTCCACTGGAGGACCGGCGCCGTTCCCTCATTCGCGTTGTTCGGTGCGGCCGGGCACCGCGTCCGCGACACCCGGCAAGCGTTCCCCCGGCGCCGTCGCTTCAGTCGCGTTGTCCGATCCCGCCCTGCCGGTTCACGCGCCGGCGCCAGATGATGAACCCCGTGATGAACATCGCGGCGGGAATCAGGCCGATAAGTACCCAGAACGTGCGTACTCCGAGTCCGCCGAAACGCCCGAAGTGCAGATCGATGAGCAACAGCAGCGCGCCCTCCCCGGGGCGTTCGAAGTCGGTCGGATCGGAGTCGAGCGAGTCCATGACCCATTCGAAAGGTGTCGGGAACGCGAAGTAGACGGCCGTCAGCGCCCAGACAAACAGCATCGCGAACGCCCAGAAACCGAGCGCGCTGTGCAGTTGCCAGGTCAGCGGCTTCGACTTGCGCGCCGGACGGACCAGCATGCTGCCGAGCCAACGCCCTTTCCCGGGCCACCAGAGAACCGCCCCGGTAAGCACGATGACGAGCACCAGCGCGCCGCCGATCCCGTTGATGGTCCGCCCCGTCTGTCCGGCGAGCAGGTTGTCGTGCAGGTCGACGAACCACTCCATGACCTGCATCGGGGGCGGATAGGTGTCGCCCATGTCGACGCCCCTGAACTGATCGAACTGCCGCGCCGACTCCTCGCCGTCGCGCTCGAGCCTTACGTAGACAGGCTCGTCGGGGCGCCGCTGGGGCTCGACGATCGAAAGGATTTGGTAGTCCGCGTAGACACGCTCGACGGCTTCGGCAAGGCCGTCGCCTGCCAGCGGGATACCGACAGCCTCGGGCACGGTGCGCGGCACGAGCCACATGCCCAGTTCACGCCGGAAGACGACGGCGCTGCCGCTAATGCTTACGACAATGATGTACACGCCGATCGTGACCGCGAGCCACAGGTGGACCTGCAGTAGCGCCTTGCGAAGCCCGAGCGCCTGCGGCCTGTGGATCCAGCGCTGCCAGGCGGACCTGTTCGGCTTATTCAAGTACCCACCGTCGTGTTTCGAGCCGGAGCGTTCGGGCACGCTGTCTTTCTTGTGGTAGTTCCCGGTGGATGCCGCGTCGCGACAGGGTCATTCCCGTGAGCTTGACCTCGCCTCTCCCCGACAGCCGGAAAGTGTAATCAAGCCAGGGCACCTTGACCATTCGGCCGCAAACCCGCCGCGAACCTGCGAGATTGCTGCAACCGACTTCGAGGCGGCGCCGATCGGACGTTTCCGGTGAGCGCAAGGGTCTTTCGTGCTACGATCAGCGTCGTGGGAACTCCAGTGCGTCACGAAAGGCGCCGCTACCGCGGTGCGCCTTTTCCGGTGCGTGCAGCGCGAGTGCTGCTTGCAGTAATGGCGACCCTCGTCATCGCGGGTTGCGCAAACTCGCCTCCGGTCAGCGTCGAGAACATCTGCCTGATCTTCGACGACAAGCGTCGCTGGTACCGGGCCGCGAAGGCGTCCGAAGAGCGCTGGGGCACGCCTATTCACGTGCAGATGGCCTTCTTTCGGCAGGAATCCACGTTCCAGTTTGACGCCAGACCAGCGCGCACGAAGCTGCTCGGGTTCATTCCCTGGCGGCGGCCGACGAACGCCTACGGCTACGCGCAGGCGCTGGAGAGCACCTGGCAGCAGTACCGGGACGAGACGGGCCGCCGCTTCGCCGACCGCGACGACTTCCGAGCGGCCATCGACTTCGTCGGCTTGGACACCGACAAGTCACAGAAAGCCGCGGGTATCTCGTAGTGGGACCCCTACAATCAATACCTCGCCTACCACGAGGGTCCGGGCGGCTGGAGCCGCAACACGCATGCGGGCAAGGGCTGGCTGCTCGACGTCGCGCGCCAGGTCGACTACAAGGCGAAGGAATGGGGCGCGCAGCTCAATAGCTGCGAGGGCGAACTCGGCTGAGGCCGGATTCGCCGGTTCAGTTCGCAGGTCCGGTTCCGCCCCCAGGTTCGGTTCAGATCACCGGTCAGTTCAGCCCTCAAGACCCAGTTCCGCGCTCAGCAGCGCCTCGATCTCGGCGCTGGTCTCGATGTCCGATTCGCCGAGCGTGACGCCGGTCTGAGCACCGGTCTCAATCCACCACTCGATGATCTGCACCTGCTCCGGCGTCAACGGGGTGTTGCCTTCCGCCGGCATGAACGCTTCGTCTTCGGGCGGCAGCGTGATGCGGTTCACGAGTTCGCTGAACTGGGGGTTACCGACCGATATCGTTCCGCCCGTCTCTCCGCCGCGCATGAGGGCTTCATGGGACGTCATGTCGAGATCGGCTTCGGTCGTGTCGGTGCCGTGGCAGTCCGTGCAGCGCTGCCGCAGGATCGGGGCGACGATATCGAGAAACGGATCGGCCATCGCGATGTCGGTGATGGGCGGACGCCTCGGTCCGAGGCCCGCGAGCGAGCGAACCGGTTGCGGCGCGTATTCCACGAGATAAGTCGAACCGTGGGTCAGGTTGCCGCCGTAATGCCCGGTGATGAGGACAAGCAGTAGCGCGAGCAATGATGCCGGGAAATATACCGGCGCATAGTTGCGTGCGAATTTGCTTAGCCGCAACACCGCGACGACAGCGATCAGCACGCCGAGCGCCGTCCCGAACGTCCGATGCTGGACGCCGGACGCACTGCCGAAGCTGCCCTCGGCGAAATGGAAGTAGCCGAGCACGACCGTGACGACGGCCGTGACCGCGGCCGCACCCCACAGAAACGGCGAAGCGGATTCGAGGTAGCGGTACTTCTCGCGCCGCGCGAGCGCTTCGAGCACGACGATCGCAATGATGATGCCGATCGGCACATGCAGAACGAGCACATGAAAACGGCCAAGGAAATAGATGAAACTCATGCGGTCCCAACCTTCACTGTGTGTCTACGAACATCCCGGCGCGTCACGTCAGTCGTCATGACGCGGGTCCCGCAGAACTCTAGTTTGCGGACCGCGACAAATCAAACCTGCTGTCTGACGCCATATGGCGCACCTGGCCGGTTCCGACCGGCAAGGCGGCGCGATTCGCCAACGCGGTGCCGAAACGGACACGACCCCGCTGCACGATGTACAGCGGGGCCGCGCTACAAGGCAGACCGGCGCGAACCGGTCCGATCAGGTCAAGCCTTCAGAAGCCCTGGTTCCACATGAGCCTGAACATGCGCCCGCGCCCGTCGTAAAGACCGGAGTTGTACGTGATCAGACCATTGGGGTTCAGTGGCGGCTCCTCGTCGGTGATATTGAGCACCGTGAACGACAGTGTAGCGGGACGGCTCAGCGGCACGTCCCAGTCATACACGATATCCAACTGCGTATAGGCGCTCTCATCGAAGGCGTCTTCCAGCGGATTCGGGTCCGTGTTCGTGATCCCCGAAACGTAGCGGATGGTACCGCGGAAGTTGTGGTCGCCCCTGCCGTAAGTCAGGATCAGATTGGCCCTGAGATCCGGATTGGTCGAGACGCCCGCGACGCCGTCGCCGTCCGTGCCGACGACGTTTCTGAGCGTCCCGGCCACGCGCCCGCGGAACTCGGGCGTTGAGCCGTCATCGTTGACGCCGTCGATGCCCGAGTACTCCTCGACGAATGAACCGACGAACCGGGCGCCGAGCCGGTGGGTACCGAAGTCCCGGCGCCAGTCGAGCGTCAGGTCGAAGCCGTTGGTGATGATGATGTCCTGGTTCTGCCAACTCGACCGGAAGATCTGGAAGTCGAATCCGGTCAGGCAGCCTTCGGGCAACGGGATATCGGCCTGTTCGTCGTCGTTCTCGTCAATGAACCGCCAGTTGCGGGTAACTTCGCAATACTCATTGGGCCGGCCCGGGAACAACGGATGAGGACTCAGATCCGGCGGGACGGGATTGGAGTTGTTCGGCCCCGCGTTGACCCAGCCGTCGAGCAGGTCCTGCCTGAGCGTGTCCTCGGCGTCGGTCGTGGCGACGAGGTTCGTGAACTCGTAGTCCCACCAGGTCAGGTCCACCGTGAAGTTGTCGGTGATGTCCCAGGTCACTCCGAGCGTAAAGTTGTCCGATTCCTCGGGCAGCTGGTTCGGATTGCCGACCCCGATGCCCGTTGCCTGGGGGCCCTCGCCGCCGATCGGGGCGCGCGCGACGTAACCGCCGCCGACTCCGAACAGATGGGGCTCGGCGGGCAGACGGAACGACGAGCCCGCGGTGGCGCGGAAATACAGGTTGTCGGCGGGAGTCCACAACATCGAGATCTTCGGTTCCGTGGAACTGAGGCCGAGCGTTTCCTCGGCACGCGCGGCGATATCGATCTCGAGATCCTCATGCGGGAACATGACGAGTTCGGCAAAAAAGGCCTCGGTATCGCGTTGCGAGTTCCAGTCCCTGAGTATCTGCGGACGGAATCCCAGACCGCCGTCCTTGCGAACCGTGTCGACACCGATGTCGAGTTCCTGGTTGCGGACCTGCACGCCCAGAGCGACGCCGGTGGTGCCGCCAGCCATTTCCCACAGCTCGCCCGTGGTCAGAAATTCGAACGATGTGAACCTCGACTCGTTTATAGCCTGGCCGCCGAACATCATCCAGTCGAGCAGCTCCGGCGAGTTGTACAGCGTGCGCTTCGGCGGCGAGTTCGGGTCGCTCGGATCGATTGGCGTCTCGTCAAAGGGGTCGGCGATCAGGCGGCTCGCGAACGGGTTCCAGTATTGGCAGGACCCGACTCCACGCTGAATGGTCGGGTCGCTGGTTGCGCCCTGGACGTAATTCCATTTGCAGGACGGGCCGCCGTAGCCCTGCACGGCCCGCATGTACCGGTCGGTAATCGTGTCCATCGCGTTGTTGCGCTGGTCGTTCTGCGAAAACGTGCCGGTCAGCCGCCAGTTCCAGCTATCGCTGAACATGCCTTCGAGGCTGGCCGCCACGCGGTAGGTGTTCTGCCTGTTCGAGCTGTCGAGCGAAGTTTCGTCGCCGTCGAGCGGACTCAACTGGCGGCTGAAAATTCGGCCGAAGTCCTGCAGCGGAAACGTTCCGCCGGAACGCACGTGCGCATCGAGTACGCCCGGATTGGTTCGCGGCAGAACCGGGATCTGGCCCGAGACCGACGGCAGCGCCAGCAGCGGCACGCCCGTGCCGTAGCTCGATTGCGATTCCGTACGTGCGAAGCTCGCCTCGACGCGCATGGTGCTGAGCGGGCCGGCTCCGAAGTCCTGGGTGAACACCGCCATGCCCGTCAACTCCGTGCGCTCCGGCACGGTGGTGCGCTGCAGGCTCAGCAGGCCGCGGCAGAAGGGGCCGCTGATGAACCCCGCGGGATCGGTGATGTCGTCGGTCTGCGGTGTGCCGCCGATTTCCGGGCTGCTGCACAGCGGGTCGCGGTGCCAGCCGGGACGCGGCGAGCCCGGCGCAGCGAGGTAGGTCCCGGGATTCCACAATGCCGTGATCAGGCCGTGCGAAAGGCGTTCGGGCCCGAAGCGGTCTTCCTCCTGGAGCTTGTTGTCGCGGCGCTGCATCTCGACGGCCATGACCAGATGCGAATCGCTGTCGCCGGTGCCGAAGATGGCCGATGTCACGACTTCCGGCGTATCGGTCTGCGTTTCCGCCCATTGGCTCGATACGTTGACTTCGAGCCCCTCGAACCTGTCTCGAGTGATGAAGTTGACGACGCCCGCAACGGCGTCGGAACCGTACAGCGCCGAGGCGCCGTCGAGCAACATCTCGATACGCTCGACCATGATGCTCGGCGCGAGGTTGTTGATATCGACCTGGGAACCGGCGTTGGCGTCGATCGTCATGCGCTGGCCATTCAGGAGCACGAGCGTCGAACGGCTGCCCAGACCGCGCATGTTGATGCTGTTGGTCGGCCGTTCCCAGTTGCTCGTCACGTTGGCGGTGGAAATCTGCGGCATGTCGCGTACCACTTCAGCCAGCGTGACCCGCTGGTTGGCGCGAATTTCCGCAGCGTCGAGAATGGACACCGGCTGCGGACGGTCAGCCGGGCGGCTGATGAACGAGCCCGTAACGACGATTTCCTCGAGCTCGCCGTCCTGAGCCATCAGGTTCGGCGGCGCGAGAACCGCCGCGCAAGCCGATGCAAGCGCACCGATCGGCAGCCTTGCCAATAGACGATTATTCATGTGTTCTCTCCCCTTGGTTTTCAGGCAACTACTACGAACGTGCGTTCGCCCCCCAGGATTCAGGGACCTGTGTTGACAAAGTGGTAAGCGCCGCGGTGAACCGCCCAGTTAACATCAAATTGTCAGACGCACAAACTGTCCGGCATGCTACCCATGCCCGCCAGTCAGCGTCAACCGGCGTGACGAGCATTGTTGCAACAAAGATACATAATCCGTTCGCACTCGACGTCCGACCGGGACAGGGATGTCCATGGTCGTGGCTCCCGAGCGAATAGCACCGTTGGAGACGCTGCACCGGAACCTGGTCGAGGCTGCCAGCTCTCGTTTGGTGACTTCGCCGCGGCGCAGCGGATATGATCAGCGTAGCTCATATCGTCGTAACGCTTTGACCAATCTGCGAATTAACCTGATGGCGACCGTTTACCAGTCTCCTTTGAGCCGTTCAGATCGGCACGTTCCCGGTATTGGTCTCGGGATGGTGCTCGCACTGATGCCGCTGACCGCCGCGTATGCCCAGGACGAGCTTGCGAGCGGCCTTGAAGAGTGTGCGGCCCTGAGCGCCGATGCCGAGCGGCTGGCTTGCTACGACAGGCTGCAGCGCGGCGCACCGCAAGCCGAGGACGAGCGCAGCGAAGCAAGTCCAGCGAACGCGATCATCGAAGCCGATGTGACCGAAACTACCGCGAGCGAAACCACTGAGATCGAAACCGCTGAGATCGAAACCACCGCGATTGAAACCAACGCGGAGCGAAACGACGCAGGTGCGCCGGTCGAGCCGGCTCCCGAACCTCAGGTTACCGAAAGCACCGCGGACCGAAACGACGCCGGGGAGCAGGTCGTGCAGTCAACCGAACCCGCCGAAGAAGCGTCCCGGCGCCCCTTCTGGCGCCGCTTGCGGGACCGGATCGCAAGGAGAGGCGCGGATACGGACGAGTCGATTGACGAGCAGGCGGCGTCCGAAGTGTCAGCGACGAGGCCCGACGAGGCACAGACCAACGAGACTCGCCCGGACGACGGCATCGAGGTCATGGTCGTCGACGTACGCCGCAACCTTTCGGGACTTGCGGTCTTTCGGACCGAAGACAACGGCACATGGGTGCAAATCAGCACGCGAGACCGTGCGTATCCGGAAACGCCCTTCGGCGCGCGAATCACGGGCGGCTTGATGGGCGGCCGCTTCCTGATGCCCGAGAGCGGCGGGATCGCCGTGCGCGTTCGCGGGCCGGATTGATTTCGGAAATACGGCCGGCGCCGCAGGGACGGCAAGAAATGCGGCGATCACAAGCGACGCGACTGCTTTGCGCGCACAGGCCTGCACCGTGGCCGTTACCCCCGCTGCCGTTCCTGGGGTCATCGTGCGGTCCACCCTCGCCCGGTCCGCCATCGTTCGCTCTACCATCGTTCGCTCCACCGCGGCTTGCCCCGCTGCCTCTACTGTCACCATGTTTGGCGCTGCCAACGGTCGTCTTGTCGTTGTTCGCATCGCCGCCCAGCGCTGCGCCCTGGTGCGCTCTGCGACCGGAACCCTGCCACCCGTCGCCGCCACGCCGCGGCACCGCTCACCGCGATTTCTCATGGATCGTCGCGGTCGTGCCCGAAAACTGCCGGCTTTCGCTACGCCACGCGGTACACCGTTGCAGGCATCGCGCAGGCAGTATATGTCACGGTCAGAGCCTCGAGGGCACGAATACCTCGCCGTCAAATATCTTGCGCGCGGTGCGCACGATGCCGGCCGATTCGACCGCGAGCGAGCCGCCTTCTCCCGATGTACGCAGCTTGACCTCGAGCAAGCCCGACGGATGCTCGATGGCGCAACGGCCACCGCGCGCGGCAGTGGCGTCGGCAAGCGCGCTCGCGACCGTTCCCGGCATCAGTGCACAGGCGGCGACGCAGATGCCTCCGGTCACGGCATGAGCCGCGTGCAGGGAATGCGGAGTGAAATAACGCGAGCTGATCAGCCCACCCGAACGCGGCCGCGCGAGCACGGCGACCTTCGGCACGACCGTGTCGCGGACGTCGCCTAGCCCCATGCGTCGACCCGCTTCGCGCCTGATGTGCTCGATCCTTGCCATTAACCCGCGGTCCGCCGCCAATGCATCGATTTCGTAACCGCTGAGGCCGAACTCGGCCGCAGCGATCATGACCATGGGCATGGCGACGTCGATGCACGAAACGGCAATGCCGTAAATCGTTTCGCTCGGACTTCCCGTCGGAAACATCGAACCGCACTTGGCGCCAACGATGTCGATGAACTCCAGTCGGACCGGCGCCGCGCTGCCCGGCACACCATCGATCCGCTGCTCGCCGTCATAGCTGACCTGCCCGCCGGGCGTCTGCACGAGCGCGCGGATGCGGGCACCCGTGTTGACATTGTGGACCATGACCGCGGTCTCGAGGTCGGCCGCCTCGACCATGCCGCGCTCGAGGGCGAACGGCCCGACGCCGGCAAGCATGTTGCCGCAGGAGGGCGCCGTGTCGACGATCGGCCTGTCGATGTCGACCTGCGCGAAGAAGTAATCGACATCGACACCGGGATGTTGCGACGGCCCGACGACCGCGACCTTGCTCGTCAGCGTATCCGCTCCACCCACGCCGTCGATCTGCCGGGCGTCCGGCGAGCCCATGACGGCCAGCAGCACGCGGTCGCGGACCGCGGCTTCGGTCGGCAGGTCCGCGGCGCGAAAGTAAGGCCCGCGAGACGTTCCGCCGCGCATGAACAGGCAAGGTATCGCGCGCTGACTCACGACAATGCTCCGCTCACGGTCCCATGCCCCACCACGTTTGCAGCACACCGCGCGGCAACTCCACGAAGAGCACGCGTTCGACGCCCCACAGTGCGAACGCGGTCACGAGCGACAGGATCAACGTCCTGGCAGTGCCCGCTCCGGCCTTCAACCTGAGAAAGAGCGCAAGCCAGACCGCCGCAGCCACGACGAAGCCCGTAAGCGCCGTCGCGGCGATGAATCCTGCGATCCACGCGAACTGTATGGCCATCCCGTGTCTTTGATCCGTACCCGGCGTCTGTTCAGCATCGAAGTTGAGCTGACTGGCGCGCGTGCCGAAGGTGAGCATTGCGGCGATCGACAGGCACGCGGCCAATGTCGCCGCCCCGATGATCAGCGGAAACATCCATGCCAGCGGCGAACGTTGCAGGCTGCTTGCGATCGCGTAGACAACGAGCACCGCCGCAAGCGCGACGAAGATGAGCTGCGCACGCGGATCGGTCGGGCCGGCCTTTCCCGTCGCCACGCGGTCGCCCGTCCCGCTTGCGATACCATCGCCGTATCCCGGCGCCCCGCCATCGTCTCCCCCGCCAACGCCTCCATGGCCATCGCCACGCGCCGCGATTTCGCCTCTCGCCGTCGCCGCAGCCGCACCGCGCCCGGCGTACGTTACCGGGCTGCGCCGCGCACCGCGCGCGCCGAACCATACGGAGACCACGGTAATCGCAAGAATGATCAGCACGCCGGGCCTGAGCAGCATCTGCCAGCCATAAAACTGCGCGGCCAGATTCAGATAGCCCTCGGCCTGGGGCGCGAGCACAAACCCGATCAGGAACGCCGGACGCGACCAGGCGAACCTCTTGAGCACGACGCCGAGCGCGCCGATGCCGAACAGGGCCACCAGGTCCATTAGGTCGCGCGTCGCCTGGAACGCCGCGAAGCTGATCGCGACGATCATGAACGGCGCGAGATAGCCGAACGGCACGGTTGTCAGGCGCGCGATCGGCCGAGCGAGCGCGATGCAGAGTCCCGCGCCAAGCACGTTTGCAAGCGCGAGCGACCAGACGATCGTGTAGGTGAGATCCAGATCGCTCGACACCATTGCGGGTCCCGCCTCGATACCGAGCAAAACCATCCCGCCAAGGAAGACCGCCATCGCGCCCGATCCCGGGATGCCGAACAGCAAGGTCGGCATCAGGCCGCCGCCCTCCTTGGCATTGTTGGCGGACTCCGGCGCCAGCACGCCGCGGATGTCGCCCTTCCCGAACTGTGACTTGTCCTTGGCGACCTGCACGACCTGACCGTAGGCGATCCAGTCCACGACGGTGCCGCCAAGCCCCGGAATTGCGCCGATGACCGTACCGAGCGCCGAACAGCGCAGGCACAGCGCCCAGTGACGAACGAGATCGCGCAGCCCGTCGGCCCAGCGTCCCGTGAGCCGCCCGGCGCTCGCGATCGGCCGTCCCTTGCGCAGCAGGTCGATGATCTCGGGAAACGCGAAGAGCCCGATGCCGA
>JAQAJI010000001.1 GCA_028278665.1 Candidatus Rariloculus versatilis | reverse complement strand
CGGGAAGCCGGTCGACGGCGTCGCGTTCCATCCCTATCACACGAGCAAGGACCTCGTGATCATCATCGTATTCTTCATCATCTTTTCGGCGGTCGTGTTCTTTGCGCCGGACATGGGCGGCTATTTTCTCGAGCATGCCAACTTCGAACCGGCAAACCCGTTGCAGACGCCCGAGCACATCGCTCCCGTGTGGTACTTCACGCCTTTCTACGCGATCCTGCGTGCGGTGCCCGACAAGCTCTTCGGTGTCGTCCTCATGGGCGCCGCCGTGCTCTTGCCGATATTCATGCCGTGGCTCGACCGCTGCCGCGTGAAGTCGGTTCGCTACCGAAGCTGGATCTACAAGACTGCGCTCGGCACTTTCGCCGTGAGCTTTCTGGCGCTCGGCTATCTCGGCCTGCAGCCGGCGACGGGGCTCTATACGATGTTCTCGAGAATCTTCTCCGTGCTCTACTTCGGCTTCTTCATCCTGATGCCGTTCTACACGAGTTACGAGAAGACGAAACCGGTGCCGATCAGGGTGACGAAGTGAGCGGCGGTGCCCGGTGGCGAGCATCCCGCGCCGCAGCAAGCGGCCGGTCGCCGCGCGCGGCCGGATTCCTGACGGTCCTGGCCGTTTCAATGCTTGCCGGAGTCGCATCGGCTCAGGAAGAGGCAGAACTCGATCCTGCGGGTAACGATGTCGCCGACACGGCATCGCTGCAACGCGGTGCGAGGTACTACGTCAACTACTGTCTTGGCTGCCACTCGGCCCAGTACGTGCGCTACAACCGCCTGGCCGAAGATTTGCAGCTTACCGAAGACCTGGTCGTGCAAAACCTCATGTTCACCGGTGAGCAGCCGTTCGACACGATGACCAATTCGATGCGTCCTGAAGATGCCGTGCGCTGGTTCGGCATCGCTCCGCCGGATCTTTCGCTGATCGCCCGCAGCCGCGGCACCGACTACGTCTATACTTACCTGCGCAGTTTCTACCAGGCGCCTTCAAGCCTGACCGGCGTCGACAACGTCGTGCTTCCGAATACCGCCATGCCCCACGTGCTGTGGGAATTGCAGGGAATCAACCGGGCAGTTTTCGAGGCCGACGAGGCGCACGACGGCGAGGAGGTATTTCGTCGTTTCGAGCAGGTCAGCGCAGGTCAACTCACTCCACAACAGTATGACCAGGTCGTTCGGGATATCGTCAATTTTCTCGATTATATCGGCGACCCGACGCAACTCGCCCGGGAAGCATTGGGAATTCGCGTAATCGGCATCTTGCTGGTATTCCTCGTAATTGCCTGGCTGCTTAAGAGAGAAATCTGGAAGGACGTAACATAGTCGTTGTTCATTCCGCTCCAGTTAAATTAAGGGGACACTTGTATGGCGGTAATTTCCAACCGTCGCTCGGTCATGACGTTGTTCTCCAGCCCGACCGACGCGTGGAGCCATCGCACCCGTCTCGTGCTCGCCGAGAAGAACATCAGCATCGACATCGCGGACGTCGAGGACGGCAATCTGCCCGAGGACTTGCTGGATCTCAATCCCTACAACAGCGTGCCGACCCTCGTCGACCGGGATCTCGTGCTCTACGACTCCCGCGTCATCATGGAATACCTTGATGAGCGGTTCCCCCATCCGCCGCTCATGCCCGTCGACCCCGTCACTCGCGCACACTTTCGCCTGGCGCTGTTTCGGATCGAGAGGGACTGGTACAAGCGTGTGGCGGCTATTGCCGGGGCCGGTGATCGAAAGCCCGCGGCCGCGCAGGGCAAGGCGCTTGAAGAAAGCATCCTGTCGAGCGCCGACATATTCCTGGCCAAACGCTTCTTTCTCAGCGATGAATTCTCCCTCGTGGACTGCACGATCGCGCCCATACTCTGGCGCCTGCCGCTGTTCGGTATCGCGTTGCCGAACCGGGCGCGGCCGATCCAGCGCTACATGGACGAAGTGTTTTCCCGAGGATCGTTCCAGGCGAGCCTCACCGAGCATGAGCTGGAAATGCGTCAGTAGCGTCCCGGAACCCGCGCTTGCCGACCGGATGCCTTTCCGGTCCCGGTACGACGCGGGACCTCTGCCGCGGACTGCCAGGGTGTGGGGTCGATGAATTCCAAACAGCGGCCATACCTGATCCGTGCGATGCACGACTGGATGACCGACAATGGGTTCACGGCTCATCTCGTCGTGAGTGTGCCGGCCGACGGGCTCGTCGTACCCGAAAGACACGTCAGCGACGGCAAGATCGTGTTGAACGTCAGTCAGTCGGCGACTCGCGATCTCGTTTTCGGCAACGACGAAATCACGTTCGAGGCCCGATTCGATGGTGAGCCCTGGCGTCTGACCATCCCGGTCGATGCGGTGCTTGGTATCTACGCGCGCGAAACGGGTCAGGGCATGATATTTCCGGACGAGAATGCGCCGCCAGATGGCGATTCCCCGCAGCCGTCGCCCGGTTCGGGCCGCCCGCACCTCAAGGTCGTCAAGTAGCCAGGGAGCCTGGGCCGTCCGGTCCGCAGAGCGCCTCGTCAATAGCATCGCAAAGGCAGTGGATGATGAGCAGGTGCACCTCCTGTATTCGGCAGGTGCGGTCCGCCGGCACCCTGAGTTCGATGTCGGCGTCGGCGAGCTCGGCCGCGATCGTACCGCCGTCACGTCCCGTCAAGGCGACGACCGCGACGCCTTGCTCGTGCGCGGCGCCGACGGCTCGCCGCACGTTTTCGGAATTGCCCGATGTCGAGATTGCAAGCACGACGTCGCCGGACCGACCCAGTGCCCGAATCTGCTTCGCGAAAATCTCCGCATAATCGTAATCGTTGCTTATCGACGTCAGCGTCGAGCTGTCAGTCGTCAGCGCGATGGCCGGCAGCGCGGCTCGTTCGCGCTCAAACCGGTTCAGCAGCTCCGATGAAAAGTGTTGCGCGTCGGCTGCCGAGCCGCCATTGCCGCAGCTCAGAATCTTCGCGCCGTCGGACAGGCTCCGCGCCATCAGCCGTGCCGCGGCGGCGATGCCCGGAGCGAGCGCGGCCGAGGCCTCCTTGACTGCGAGGCTCTCGCGAAAGTGATCGAGTACTCGGTCGTCCATCGGTCCGGCATTCTACTCGCATGCAAGGGTGTGGTCGCGCGAACTACCCGTTCGACCTCAATCTCGCCGAGCCGCCCTGACGCGGCTCGAATCGGCGTCGCATCGTTTTGCGCGATCCCCGGCTCGCCCCGCGCCGCCGCCGTTCGAACGGGTGATACATGTGCGCACCTCCGGTCTGCCGCAAGCACAAGGGGAGCTGTACTACCGGCCGCTTGAAACCCTCGCGCGCATGGACGCGCGCGTGGAGCCTACATGGATGTATTCACGGCGTGTTTCGAGCGGCCGGTAGTGCAGCTGCCCGCAACCTAGACTGACCATGATGCGGCTCCCCGCAACGAAGACTGCGACCGGTAGTGCGGCTCCCCGCAACGAAAACTACGCATAGCGCAACTCCCTGCAACGAAGACCGCGACCGGCAGTACACTTTCCCACCCCCTCGTATTCAATCGCTGTCGAACGCGTTTCTGACCCAGGTCAGCCTGGGCTCTTCGGTGTCGACGGCATCGATCGCAACGATGTCGAAGCGCAGCGGGCGGTGAAACCATTGCGGATGGCGCATGAGGAAATGGCGTGCGGCGTTGACGATGCGCTGTCGCTTGCCGTGGCTGATGCTGTCGAGCGCCGTGGCATACGCGCCCGTCGAGCGCGCCCTGACCTCGACGACGACGAGCGTTTCGCCATGGTGGCACACGATGTCCAGTTCACCGAGGCGGCAGCGGTAGCCGCGCGCGATGACCTTGAGCCCCTGCGCTCTGAGGTGGTTCGAAGCAAAGGTCTCCCAATGCGCACCGCGCTCGCTGCGCTCGCTCATCGTGACCCGATGAACGCTCTCGTCGGCTCGATTTCGGTGGGTGGCCTCGGCAGTGGAACGGGACGGCCGTCGCGAAACTGGGCGAGGGGCAGCGTGCGGCGAATCTTGCCCTGTCCGTCCGGGTTCAGTTCCCCCGAAATGCCGAGCAACGGCCAGCCGGGCGTGCCCGGGACATACAGGGAGCTCATCAGCTGATACGCGTCGAAGCCCATCGCGTAGAAGCGAACCCATCTGCTCGCGCGTTGCGGCCAGAGAGTTTCGAGTGCCTGGCGCAGGAAGGTCGCCGTGTCGTCCGGCGCGACGAGCATCGGTGCATCGGGAAACACGATGCCGTTCAGGTCGAAATCGCGCGAGCCGTCAGCGGGCTCGTGAATGGCCGAGGTCGCATACGCAGGGATGTCGCCGGCATTGTGGAAGCGTAGCTGCGGCGCAAGCAGCCGCCCCGCCTGGGGCGTATCGGCGGCAATGAAGATCATGTCGATGTCCTGCCGGCGCCTGGGTTCGAACTCGACCGCAAGACCCAGGTTCGCGGCGAGCGAACTGCGCCTTTGGTTGCTAAGTGAAATGTTGAGCAGCGATTCGACGGGCTCAGAGAAATCCTGCCGGTCGGGATCGTAGCCCCTGAAGTCCAGTAGGCGCCCGCCCAGGGCTTCGAACCGGGACCTGAAGCTGTCGAGCAGGTCATAACCCCAGTCGTCGCTGCGAACGATGGCGACCGCGGTTCTCGCTCCCGCGGCGATGGCCTGCTCGGCGACAGCGTGCGCTTCGTCCTCGGGCGCCAACGCGAACTGGTAGAAGCTCTGCAGGAACGGCGCCTCGCTCTCTGCGAAGTTCAACGCCAGGGTCGGGATGAATCCCGCCTGGCCGATGACCCGCTCGACGTTCGGCCGCAGCAACGGGCCGACGATGAAATCCGCTCCGTCGAGTTGGGCGCTGAGATATGCGCCCGCCGCACCGAGCGCCGTCGTATCGTACACACGGACGGCGGTGTCGACGGGGGCCGCCAGGTGCGCTGCGAGAAAGCCGTCGCGAATCGCCACGGCGGCCGGGCGCTGCGGCGAACTCAGCGGCAGCAACAGTGCGATCTGGCGCGGATACCGCAATACGCTGCGCTGTTCGCTGAGCAGTTCCGCGAGAAGACCGCCCGCAGCAGGGTGATCGACGTAAACGCCGCGCCACTCGAGCAATGCGCGCCGAAACTCCCCGGGATCCTCCGCGACATCCGCGAGCGGTGCGAGGGCGAGCCAGCCCGCGACGACAGGATCGTCGCCTTGCTCGAGCGCACCCTGTGGCGCTGCGGCGTGGAGTTCCTCCCAGATAAGCCGCTGGTTGGCCATTATCTCGGCGGCGTCGTCGAGCAGCCTCTCGCGAGCGACGAACTCGACCACGCCCTCAACATGGCGGCCGACGCGCATCAGGGCCTGGCCGCGAGTCGCGGCAAACTCGGCATGCCATTCGTCCGGAATCGGGGGGACGATCGTGGCAAGCAACGCAAGCGCCGCGTCGGGATCGCCGTCGTCGAGGTCAATCCGGGCAAGCAGGCCCGCGACGATCTTCTGCTGTTCCGGATTCGCTGACATGCCTGCCTCGCCAAGCCACTGCCGCGCCGCGGACGTGTCGCCAAGCCCGATGAGCAGGATTGCGCCGTCAATGAGGTAGCCCGCACGGCGCGCCAATACGCTCTGCTCGGCGAGATCTCGATAGATATCTGCGGCGGCGCGCAGGTTGCCCGCGGCGGCTTCCGATTGCGCGCGGACCTCAAGCTGCGTGGCGTCCGGCGGCAACGGCACGGTTGACATCGTGCAGCCTGCGACTGCTGCTGTCGCGATTGCCAATACAATGTAGTGGCGCAACTTCATTGTCGTCGACTGAATCCTTCAAATGACCAGCAAGCAGGACACGCCGGCCGGATCGCTGCATGTCGTCGGTACGCCGATCGGCAACCTCGGGGACTTGAGCTTGCGGGCGCGCGAGGTGCTCGGCGCGGTCGACGTCATAGCGGCTGAGGATACCCGGCGAACCCGACGATTGCTATCGAGTATCGGCCTCAAAGGGACAATAATCGCGTTTCACGATCACAACGAAGTCGAGCGCACGCCGGGGCTGCTTGCGCGCCTGCTCGACGGTGAATCGATCGCGCTGGTCAGCGACGCCGGCACGCCGCTGATCAGCGATCCCGGCTGGCGTCTGGTCCGCGCGGCGCTTGCCGAGGGCATCGAAGTCGTGAGCGTGCCCGGACCGAGTGCCGTGTCCGCAGCGTTGAGTGTGTGCGGCTTGCCGACGGACCGGTTCGTGTTCGAGGGCTTCCTGCCGCGGCGCAAGGCACAGCGTACCGCGCGACTGCAAGCCCTGCACGACGAAACCCGGACGATGGTCTTCTTCGAATCCGTGCACCGGCTCGACGCTACGCTGCGCGTGCTCGCGGAGCACTTCGGCGCGCAGCGCGATGCGGCGATCGCTCGCGAACTGACCAAGCTTCACGAGTGCGTGTACGCGGGTTCACTGGCCGAGCTCGGCTTCCGGCTCGGTGACGGGATTCCCCTGCGCGGCGAGTTCGTCGTCGTCGTTGCCGGCGACAAGGTTGCCCAACGGCCCGAGGAGTCCGAAGCCTTGCGGATCTTCTCGGTCCTGTGCGAGGAATTGCCGCCGGACAAGGCTGCAACGCTGTGTGCAAGGATCACGGGTCTGCCGCGCAACGTCGTATACCGCCTGACGCGGAGGAAGCCATAGTTCGCAGCCGGTGGTGAAAACGCCTCTGCCGGGGCGCGCAGGCGGCTGCCGTGCTTGCGCTCGTGCCGGGAGGGGGTAAGCTAGTTGTTCGGAGCCGGCCGCGTAACCGCTGAGCGCAGCTCAGAGGAAAGTCCGGGCTCCCTGGGCATGGCACCAGGTAACACCTGGGGGGCGTGAGCCTACGGAAAGTGCCACAGAAAACATACCGCCGCTTTTGCGGTAAGGGTGAAAAGGTGCGGTAAGAGCGCACCGCGCAGGTGGTAACACGCTGCGGCACGGCAAACCCTGCCAGGAGCAAGGCCGAATAGGGAAGCGTTCGAGTGCGCCCACACGAGCTTCCGGGTAGGCCGCTCGAGGTATGCGGAGACGCATATCCCAGATGAATGGTTACGCTCGACAGAACCCGGCTTACAGGCCGGCTCCGATCCTTTCCGAGCCAACGCTCGGGCCTGAATCAGCCGTTTTCGGCGAGGCGGTCTTCCGCCCCAACCGACGTGATCCTTCCGCTGACTGCGCGGAACGCGAGCTGAACTCGCGTCAAGCCCCGCTTGGCAGCTTCTAACTCACTGTCAGCACACAATAATTCATGCAGATAGTTGTTGACAGCCGGCGAGCGCGCTTTTAAGGTGGGACAACGTGGTCCGTAGTGGGCGAAAGTGTAATTTAGTGGGCGGTTATTCCGGCGATGTTTCTAGGCGCATCGAATGTAACCTTGGACGACAAGGGTCGCGTGGCGATCCCTGCCCGCTATCGGGAGCGTATCAGGGACCGGGCCGACGGCCACCTCGTCGTCACAGCCAGCATACCGATCCTTGGCGGCCCGCACCTCAGGATCTACATGCAGCCGGATTGGGAGGAACTCGCACGCAAGCTCAATCGTCTTCCTGCGCTGCATCCGACCACCCTCGCGCTGCAGCGCCTGATGATCGGGCAGGCGAGCGAACCGGACATGGATGGTCATGGCCGCATTTTAGTCAATCGCACGATGCGGGAGCACGCCGGCATTGAGCGTCAGGCCATGCTGGTCGGGCAGGGCAACAGGCTGGAACTGTGGGATGAGGCGAGTTGGAAGGCGCAGTTCGTAGATTTCAATCCGGAAATGTTTGCGAACCTGCCTGAAGAACTCACGTCGCTGGTGCTGTAGCACCGGGGCGGTTGGCGCAAGTGTCTGTACATCAGCCGGTGCTGGTGGACGAGATCGTTGATGGACTGGCTCTGGTTGAAGACGGCCGTTACGTCGACGCCACGTACGGTCGGGGAGGGCATAGCTGTGAAATCCTCGCGCGAATCGGACGCCGCGGGCGACTACTTGCGCTGGACAAGGATCCGGAAGCCGTGGCTGACGGCATCCGGCGGTTCGGCGCCGATCCCCGATTCACGATCGAGCATGCAGGCTTCGAAGACCTGCGCGACGCTGTGGAGCCGTGGCTCGGGAGTCACGCTTTGTCCGGCGTGCTGCTGGATCTCGGCGTTTCCTCACCCCAACTGGAGGCGGCACGGCGCGGTTTCAGTTTTGCAGTCGACGGGCCGCTGGACATGCGCATGAATCCGACCATCGGGCAAACGGCCGCAGCCTGGCTCGCCAACGTCGGCGAAGCTGAGCTTGCGCGGGCGTTGCGCGACTACGGCGAGGAGCCGCGCGCGCGGCGCATAGCCGCTGCGATCGTACGCGCGCGCGCGGCCGAGCCGTTGACAACAACGGCTGAACTCGCTCGCGTGGTCAGTTCCGCAGCGCCCGCGGCGGCGGGACGAACCGCGTCCCGGATTCACCCGGCGACGCGGGTATTTCAGGCGCTGAGGATCGTGGTCAACGATGAACTTGCGGTACTCGAGCGGGGGTTGCGCGCTAGCGTGGAACTCCTCGCCGGCGGCGGGCGGATCCTCGTAATCAGCTTCCACTCGCTTGAAGACAGGATCGTCAAGCGATTCATCGCCCGTGAGGTGCGCGGCGATCCGGCCTACGCGGGCCTGCCGCGAATCCCGCCGGAGGCGCGACCACGGCTGCGGCACGTCGGTCGGCTGATCCGGCCCACGGATACCGAGCTTGCCCGCAACCGGCGAGCGCGCAGCGCGCGGCTCAGGATCGCCGAAAAGCTTGCGCAGGAGGCCGCGTCGTGAAATTGCCTTTCGGAGTGTTGCTCGCAGCGCTCATCGTGGCGGCGGCGTTCTTTGTATCCGGAGTTCGGCTCGTTACGGCCACGCATCAGTCCCGCCAGCTCTTCGCCGAGCTTGAAGCGCTAAAGCGCGAGGAGGCCAGACTGCAGATTGACTGGGGGCGCCTGCAGCTCGAGCAGAGCACCTGGGCCACACACCCGAGAGTCGAAGCGCTCGCGGGAGAGCAACTCGAACTCGTCGTCCCCGATGAGGATCAGGTCGTGATCGTCGCGGCGCCGGGGCCATGACAGGCAAGGGCGAAACTGTCCAAAGGTCGGGCGGGCGCTGGCGCAGCGTGTTCGTGCTGGTCTGCTTCGCCGCGGCCGTAACCGCGATCGAGATCCGGGTTCTCAAGCTGCAGCTCATCGACCGGGAATTCCTCACCGCGCAGGGCGACGACAGGCACGTGAGGACGGTGCAGATGTCGGCACATCGCGGTTCGATCGTGGATCGCCACGGCGAGCCGCTGGCGGTCAGCACGCCCGTGGACAGCATCTGGGTAAACCCGGGTGAACTCGGTCCTGAACTTGACCGGCTCGGCGAGCTTGCGGCCGTGCTCGATCTCGACCCCGATCAGCTCGCGCGGCGAATCGCGAGCAACATGGACAGAGAGTTTGTCTACCTCAGGCGCCATATTGCCCCGGCCCGGGCTGCCGCGACCTTGAGCCTGGGCCTCCCGGGCGTCAGGAGCCAGCGGGAGTTTCGCCGCTATTACCCCGCGGGCGAGGTGACAGGCCATGTCCTGGGCTTCACCAACGTCGACGATCAGGGCCAGGAGGGACTGGAACTTGCGTTCGACCATTGGCTGTCTCCTGAAAT
Organism: Candidatus Rariloculus versatilis; assembly: GCA_028278665.1. Lineage (GTDB taxonomy): Bacteria > Pseudomonadota > Gammaproteobacteria > Steroidobacterales > Rariloculaceae > Rariloculus > Rariloculus versatilis. The sequence continues at coordinate 42,375 of JAQAJI010000001.1, read as the reverse complement.
CGGCAGCAAGCGAGTCATCCAGGATCGCCTGGGCCGCGTAATCGGCGACGTCGAGCAGATCAGGCCGGCCCGGGACGGTAACGCCTTGCGAACCAGCATCGATCTGCGCCTGCAGTACCTTGCGTATCGCGAACTGAAGCGTGCCGTGGCGGAGAACGGCGCCGCATCGGGTTCGGTGGTGATTCTCGATCCGTCGAGCGGTGAGGTGCTCGCGATCGTGAATCAGCCGAGCTACAACCCGAACGACCGTTCCCAGCTCGATGTCGCTCGTTACCGCAACCGCGCCGCAACCGACATCCTGGAGCCCGGCTCGAGCTTCAAGCCGTTCATCCTCGCTGCGGCGCTCGAAAGCGGTCGGTATTCCCCGGATTCGCCTGTCGATACCTCGCCCGGGATCCTCACGGTGAACGGCCGCGTGCTCACCGAAGACAACTCGAATCTCGGAGAGATTGACGTGACCACTGTGCTCGCAAGGTCGAGCAACGTCGGCGCCGCGCATATCGCATTGACTCTTGACCCGTTGAGTCTGTGGCAGGTGCTGTCCGGCTTCGGAATCGGGCGCTTGACCGACAGCAACTTTCCCGGCGAGTCCGCGGGCGTGCTCAACGACCCGCAGCACTGGCGCGAGGTCGGCCAGGCGACGCTCTCCTACGGCTACGGGCTGTCGGTCACGCCGCTGCAGCTCGCGCGCGCATATTCGGCGATTGCGGCCGGCGGCGTATTGCGCAGCGTATCGTTCGTCGCGCTCGACGAACGTCCTCAGGGCGAGCGCATCATCTCCGAATCGACGGCCGACAACCTCATGAACATGCTCCAGGCAGTCGTCCTGCCCGGGGGTACGGCGCGCCGCGCTGCGGTCGCGAATTACACCATCGCAGGCAAGACCGGCACCGCGCGCAAGTCCGGTGTCGGAGGCTACCTCGAAGACCGTTACACGGCGGTATTTGGCGGGGTCGCACCGGCCGGCGACCCAAGGCTCGTTGTCGTCGTTGTCATCGACGATCCGCAGAGCGGAGCCTACTACGGCGGTGAAGTCGCGGCCCCGGTATTTGCAAGGATCGCCGAGGGTGCGCTCAGGCAGCTCGCCATCGCCCCGGACGCGCTGGCCGAGCCGCCGGTCTCCGTCATAGCAAGTGCACGGGTGGATCCATGATGAGCGCCGCGTTAACCGCTGCCGCGATGACGCTGGGAGACCTGCTGGGTCCGGGAGCGGCCGGTCACGCGGCCATGGAAATCCGGGATCTTGTCATCGACAGTCGTCAGGTCACGCCCGGCGCCGCGTTTCTCGCCGTGCCGGGCGCCACGCGGCACGGGCTGGACTTCGCCGCCGAAGCGCTCGAGCGCGGCGCTGCGATCGTCCTTTACGCACCCGATGCCGGCCATCGGGAAGTGCCTGAGCCGAGCCTCGCGGTACCGGGAATCGACGACCGGCTCGGCGATCTTGCCAGAGCGTTCTTCGCCCCCGACGCCGAGCAGGCTGACGTGCTTGGAGTGACCGGGACGAACGGCAAGACCACGGTTGCCTGGCTGATCGCGAACGCGATGGCCGAACGCGGCGCTGCCTGCGCCTACATCGGAACGCTGGGGTTCGGGCCGCCGGCCGACCTTGAGCCGCACGCGCTGACGACGCCCGACTGCCTGAGCCTGCATCGGGAGATCGCGGCGATGGGCCTGCCGCGAGTCGCGCTCGAGGTGTCGTCGCACGCACTGGCCCAGAATCGGATTGCGGGACTTGAGGTCGCTGCGGCTGCATTCACGAACCTCACGCGCGATCACCTCGATGAGCACGGGGACTTCAGCGCCTATGGCGATGCCAAGGCGCGCCTGTTTACGAGGCCCGCGCTCGGCAGGGCCGTGCTCAACGGCGATGACCCCTTCGCGGCCAGGTTGCTGCAAGACCTGCCGGCAGGCTGCGAGTCCATCGTGACCTCGCAGCACGGTCGGCCCGACGCCAATCTCGCCGGCCGCTGTCGACTCAAGGCACTTTCCGGTCTGGAACTCCAAGTCAGCGGCCGCTACGGTAGTGCGACCCTCGTCTCGCCCCTGATCGGGGAGTTCAACGCGGAGAACCTGTTGATTGCGGCCGGTGCGCTGCTGGCCTGGGATCTGCCGTTGACAGACGTATGCGACGCGCTCGCCGAATGCAGCCCGCCGCCGGGACGGATGGAGGTCCACGGCGGCACGCGCGGGCAGCCCTGGGTCGTGGTCGACTATGCGCACACACCTGACGCGCTCGAACGCGCCCTCGCAACGCTCTCGGCAGCCGCGCCGGGCGAGCTCTGGTGCGTATTTGGCTGCGGCGGCGAGCGCGACCGCGGCAAGCGGCCCGAAATGGGCGCCGCGGCGGCAGGCTCGGCGCAGCACATCGTGCTTACCGACGACAACCCGCGCGGCGAGGATCCGGCCGCGATCGTTGCGGATATCCGCACTGGCATCGAGGCTCACCCGGATGTGGCGGTCGCTCATTCGCGCGAACAAGCCATCGCCCGTGCCGTGGCTGCGGCAGGCGACGGGGATGTCGTGCTGGTCGCGGGCAAGGGGCACGAAACCTCGCAAGCCTTCGCCGGAGGGCGACGCCCCTTCGACGATCGTGCCGTGGTCGCAGACGTGCTTGGAGACCGACGTTGATGACTCGCAGTCTCGCAGCCGTAGCCGACGAAGTGCAGGGCCGCCTGCTCGGCGCCGACAGCGAGTTCGACGCCGTCACGACCGATTCGCGTCAATCCGTGAGCGGGGCACTGTTCGTCGCGATCCGTGGCGAGCGCTTCGACGGCAACGACTACATCGCCGAGGTGCACGAGAAGGGCGCAGCCGGGGCCCTGGTGTCGCGTGTCGCGCAAACGCCGTTACCGCAGGTCGAGGTCGACGACACGCGGCGCGCGCTCGGCGCGATGGCGCGTGCCTGGCGCGGCAATTTTCCGCTACCGGTGATCGCTGTGACCGGCAGCGCCGGGAAGACGACGGTCAAGGAACTCATCGCATCGATACTGCGCGTCAACAGGGAGGTCTGCGTTACGCGCAGCAACCTCAACAACGATATCGGCCTGCCGCTGACGCTCATGCGGATACGCCCGGAGCACGAAGTGATCGTCGTCGAACTCGGTGCCAACCACGCCGGTGAAATCGATTACCTCAGCGGGCTCGCGCAGCCGACGGTCGGCGTCATCACCAATGCCGGAGCAGCGCATCTGGAGGGGTTCGGCTCCGTCGCGGGCGTCGCCGCGGCGAAGGGCGAACTGCTCGATCACCTGCCGCGCTCGGGTACGGCGGTACTCAATGCCGAGGATCCCTTTTGCGCTGACTGGCGGGCGCGCTCGAGCGCGAACCGCGTCGTGACGTTCGGTCTGGGCGCGCACGCCGACTGCCGCGCGGTCGGTGAGCCCGAACTCGCTGGCGACGGCTCAAGATTCACGATGTGCCTGCCGGACGGAGAACAACTCGACATCGAGTTGCCGCTCGTCGGCCGCCAGAACGTAGCCAACGCGCTCGCCGCGGCCGCCGCCGCGCACGCCGTCGGAGCGGGCGGTGCCGCGATTCGCGCCGGCCTCGCCAGTGGCTCGCAGGTTCCTGGCCGCATGACGGTACTGCGCGGAACCGCCGGTGCGACGGTCGTCGATGACAGCTACAACGCGAATCCGTCCTCGGCGCGCGCGGCGCTAGACTGGCTCGGCGCGCGCGGCGGAACGCGCGTGTTCGTACTCGGCGACATGGCGGAGCTCGGTCGCGAGGCCGAGGCCCTGCATCGGGAAACCGGCGTTTACGCCCGCGGCCGCTGCGACACGCTGATAGCGATCGGCCCGCTAGCGGCGCATGCCGCGCATGCTTTCGGCACGCGGGGCGAAACTTCCACCGACATCGAATCGGCCAGGCGCGCGCTCGAGCCGCGGCTCGCCCCCGACCTGACGATCCTCATCAAGGGCTCACGCGTCATGGGGCTCGATCGCCTCGTCGCAGCGTTCGCCGACGTGGATACGCGGAGGGCGGACCGATGTTGACGATGCTGATGGAATACCTGACGCAGTTCTACTCGGGATTCAACGTTTTCGGCTACCTGACGATGCGCGCGATCCTCGGCGCGCTGACCGCGCTGACGCTGTCGTTCGCAATCGGCCCGTACATGATTCAGCGGCTTACCGTGAGCAGCGTGGGCCAGCCGGTACGATCGCTCGGCCCGGAAAGCCACCTGCCCAAAGCGGGCACACCGACGATGGGCGGCGCGCTGATACTGCTGTCGATCGGCGTTGCCACGCTGTTGTGGGCCGATCTGACCAACCGCTTCGTCTGGATCGTGCTGGGAATCACGATGGTCTTCGGGCTCATCGGTTTCGTGGACGACTACAGGAAACTGGTCGTCGGCGATTCGCAAGGCCTCGCGGCGCGCACCAAGTTCTTCTGGCAGTCGGTCGCAGCACTTGCCGGTGCACTGCTGTTGTTCGCGACGGCGGAGAATCCCGAGGTCGAACAGGCGCTGCTGATCCCCTATTTTCCGAACCTCTTGATACCGCTCAACGGAATCGCCTATGTGGCGTTCGTCTACATCGTCATCGTCGGCAGCTCCAACGGAGTCAACCTGACCGATGGGCTCGACGGTCTCGCGATCATGCCGGCCGTGCTGGTCGGCGGCGCGCTTGGGCTCATCGCCTGGGCGGCCGGCAACGTCGTCTTCTCGAACTATCTCGGCATCCCCTATATCGCGGGGGCCGGAGAGATGCTCGTTTTTTGTGCGGCCCTGGCTGGCGCCGGCCTGGGCTTCTTGTGGTTCAACACCTATCCCGCCCAAGTCTTCATGGGTGATGTCGGGGCACTCGCGCTCGGAGCAGCGCTGGGACTCGTGGCGGTGGTGATCAGGCAGGAACTGGTGTTGTTCATCATGGGCGGAGTGTTCGTGGTCGAAACCATCTCCGTCATGATCCAGGTCGTCTCCTACAAGAGAACAGGCCGGCGCGTTTTTCGCATGGCACCGCTGCATCACCATTTCGAGCTCAAGGGCTGGGCGGAACCGAAGGTGATCGTTCGTTTCTGGATCATCACCGTGATCCTGGTGCTCATCGGACTTGCGAGCCTGAAGATTCGCTGATGGCGACCGTATGGCGACAACCGAACGCGCAGACTGGATGGCAGACGTGGTTCAGGGAGAACATATCCGTGGCTGAGCGAGGCGGCAGGACGCTGATCGTGGGACTCGGGTCCACGGGTCGGGCCGTCGCCGAGTACCTGGCGCAATGGCGCCGCCCGGCGCTCGTCATCGACAGTCGCGCGGCGCCGCCCGGGCTTGCCGGACTCAGAAGCAGCTGCCCGGACATGCCAGTCGTGCTCGAGAGTATCGATCCGAAGTGGCTCGCGGGCGTGGATGAGCTTGTTCTGTCACCGGGGCTCTCCGTGGATACGCCGATCGTCGAGGCTGCGCACGCTCGCGGCATCCCGGTGGTCAGTGACATCGAACTCTTTGCCCGGGCCGCCGAGGCGCCGGTGCTGGCCGTCACGGGGTCCAACGGCAAGAGCACCGTCGCGACGCTTACGGCCCGAATCCTCGCAGCGCAGGGCCTGCACGCTCCAGCCGGCGGCAATCTGGGTCCTCCGGCGCTGGAACTGCTGAGCCATGACGAAGCGCAAGCCTATGTGCTTGAAGTCTCGAGCTTCCAGATGGAGACGACGTACAGTCTGCGGCCGCTCGCCGCCGTTGTGCTCAACGTTTCTCCGGATCATCTCGACCGGCACGGGAGTTTCGAGCGTTACGCTGAACTGAAGGCGAAACTTCTTCGCGTTGCCGAACGTGCCGTGTACAACTGGGACGATCCGGTTGTACGCGAGATGGGACGGCGCCACACGCACGGCATTGCGTTTTCGACGCACGAGCCGATCGCGGACGGCTACTCGGTCGTCGTTGCCGACGGCGAACGCTGGCTTGCGCGCAGTCTCGAGCCGCTCATGCCCGCCGCCGAACTGCCCGTCCCCGGCCGGCACGGGGAGTCCAATGCGCTGGCGGCGCTTGCGCTCGTGGAGGTTTTCGGCGGAGCGCGTGGGCCGGCACTGCAGGCGTTGCGCAACTTCGAGGGCCTGCCCCATCGCTTCGCGCCGGTCGGCACCGTCGCGGGCGTCGTCTACGTCGACGACTCGAAAGCAACCAACGTCGGCGCCACCGTCGCTGCGCTCGAGAGCCTCTCGGGAGCGGCCGTGCTCATTGCCGGCGGGCTCGGCAAGGGCGCGGACTTCACCCCGCTTGCAAAGGCGGCCCGCGGAAGGCTCAAGGCGGCCGTACTCCTCGGGGAGTCGGCGCCGGCGCTCGCCGAGGCGATCGAGGGAAGCTGCCCGATCACCCGGGTCGACACGATGCGCGCAGCCGTGGCGCGTGCTGCGGAACTCGCTGCCGCCGGCGACACAGTGCTGCTCTCACCGGCGTCAGCAAGCCAGGACATGTTTGCGGACTATCGCGAACGCGGCAGGGCGTTCGGTGCAGCAGTCCGGGAGCTCGCACGATGAAGCGCGCGTTGCCGATGCCGCCGAGCCACGTGGACCCGCTGCTGGCGTGTGCAAGCCTCGGACTCGTCGTCGTTGGCGCCGTGATGGTCGGTTCCGCATCGATCTCGCTCGCCGACGGCAATTTCGGCCAGCCGCTCTATTACCTGCTGCGGCATCTCGGTGCAGTGGGCATCGGTTGTGCCGCGGCACTCGTCGTGACTGCCGTGCCCACGGAACTGTGGCACCGGCTGAACGGCCTGATCCTGCTCGGCTGTATCGCGCTGCTCGCCCTGGTGCTGATCCCCGGTCTCGGTCAGACGGTTAACGGCAGTTCCCGGTGGCTCGAACTCGGTCCGATCGGCTTTCAGGCCTCCGAACCGGCGCGCCTGTTCCTGATCATGTACCTCGCAAGTTACGCGACGCGCCGGCAGGCCGAACTTCTGACGAGTTTCGGGGGCTTCCTCAAGCCCATGCTCATCGTTGCCGGCGTCTGTGCGCTATTGCTTGCGGAGCCTGACTTCGGCGCCGCCGTGGTCGTCACGCTGACGAGCCTCGGCATCGTGTTCGTCGCCGGTGCAAGGCTGCGCGACTTCCTGCTTGCGCTGGTCGTCGGGGGCTTCGCGCTCGGGGCGCTGGCGGTGAATTCTGCGTATCGGCTCGAACGCCTCACGACGTTCCTGAATCCCTGGAGCGATCCCTTCGCAAGCGGATTTCAGCTCACCCAGTCGCTGATCGCGATCGGGCGCGGCGAATGGTTCGGGGTCGGCCTCGGCGAGAGCGTGCAAAAACTGTTCTACCTGCCCGAAGCGCACACGGACTTCGTATTTGCGGTTGTCGCCGAGGAACTGGGATTCGCGGGTGCGAGCTTCATCGTGCTGCTTTATGTTCTCGTGGTCTATCGAGCCATAGACATGGGCCAGACAGCGATTCGCGAGGGCATGGCGTTTCAGGGCCTGCTGAGTACGGGCATCGGGCTCATGCTCGGAATCGAGGCGCTGATCAACGTCGGGGTGAATACAGGCTTGCTGCCGACCAAGGGCCTGACACTGCCGCTCATCAGCTACGGTCGCTCGAGCACTGTCGTGACGCTCATCGCGCTCGGCCTGCTTTTCAGGATCCATCGCGAAGTCTGTGGCGTGCAACAGGCGACGAACAGGCGGAGGCGGGAACGGTGACGGGCAGGCCGATCATGATCATGGCGGGCGGCACGGGCGGACACGTGTTCCCGGGCCTCGCCGTGGCCACGACGCTGCGGCAGCGCCAGCAAGCGGTCGTCTGGGTCGGTACGCATCGGGGGCTCGAGTCGACGGTCGTTCCCGCAAACGGCTTCGACATCGACTGGATTGCAATCTCCGGCATCAGGCGGAGCGGCCTGCGCGCCTGGCTCGCCGCACCGTTCAGGGTCGCCTTCTCGGTAGCCCAGGCACTGTGCATCTTCCATCGCCGCAAGCCCGGCGCGGTGCTTGGCTTCGGCGGTTTCGTGTCGGGTCCGGGCGGCATCGCCGCATGGCTTACCCGGCGACCGCTGCTCATACACGAGCAAAACGCCATTGCGGGAACGACGAACCGGCTACTCGCGCGGTTCGCGAAACAGGTGTTCGAGGCATTCCCGGACAGTTTCCCCGGGCGCGTCGACGCGCACTTCATCGGTAACCCCGTGCGCCGCGAGATCGCGTCGCTGCCGCCGCCCGCCGAACGCGCGATCGCGGCGTCGGACCGGCGTATCCGCCTGCTCGTGCTTGGCGGCAGCCGCGGCGCTCAGGCGCTGAACCGCGTGCTGCCCGCGGCGATCGAGTTGATCGCGGAGTCGCTGCGTCCGGAGATCCGGCATCAGTCCGGGGCCGCGGCTGAAGAAACGGCTGCGCGCTACGCTGAAACAGGTGTTGACGCGCGCGTCGAAACGTTCATTGACGACATGGCGGATGCCTACGGCTGGGCCGACCTCGTGGTTGCGAGGTCCGGTGCGTTAACGGTCGCCGAGCTTGCCGCCTGCGGCGTCGGTGCGATCCTCGTACCGTTTCCTTACGCGGTCGACGACCACCAGACGGAGAATGCGCGCCGGTTCGTTGCCGCGGGCGCGGCCGTGTTGCTGCCCGAGGGCGAGCTTGACGCCACGCGGCTCGGTAGCGAACTGGAGCGTCTGCTTTGCGATCGAACGGGCCTTCTGCAGATGGCCGAGGCGGCGCGCGAGCAGGCTCGACCCGACGCGGCCGAGCGGCTCGCCGAAGCGTGCCTGCGCCATGCGGGAGGTGCCCCATGAACGACCGCATGGGTCGAATCCACACGGTCCATTTCGTCGGGATCGGCGGCGTTGGCATGGCTGGCATCGCCGAGGTGCTGGTCAACCTTGGCTACTCGGTGCATGGCTCGGACCTCAGGCGGAGCGCCGCGACCGAGCGTCTGCAATCGCTCGGTGCGGTAGTCCACGAAGGCCACGACGCCGTGCAGCTCGGCCAGGCCGATGTGGTCGTCGTCTCCAGCGCCGTCGGCAGCAACAATCCCGAGATCGTCGAGGCGAAGCGGCGGCGCATACCGGTCGTACAGCGGGCCGAGATGCTCGGTGAACTCATGCGCTTTCGCTACGGAATCGCCGTTGCCGGCACGCACGGCAAGACCACGACGACGAGCCTGATCGCAAGCGTGCTTGCCGAGGGCGGGCTCGACCCGACGTTTGTCATTGGCGGCCGGCTTGCGAGCGCCGATGCTCACGCGCGGCTGGGCGTCGGCCGATACCTCGTTGCCGAGGCCGACGAGAGTGACGCCTCGTTCCTGCACCTGCAGCCGATGATCGCCGTTGTCACGAACGTCGATACCGACCACCTGGCAACCTACGACGGCGAACTTGGGCGGCTCAAGCAGGCGTTTCTGGATTTCATACACAACCTGCCGTTTTACGGCGTCGCCGTGATGTGCCGCGATGACGCGAACACGAGAAAGCTGCTACGGAAGGTCAGCCGGCGCGTGCTGAGCTACGGACGCACGGAACGCGCCGACGTCAGGGTCACTGCGGTAGAACGCCGCGGAATACGCACCGGATTCAAGGTTCGGCTGCCCGGCGGCGGCAAGCCGGTCCCCTTCGAACTGAACCTGCCCGGCATGCACAACGTTCTGAACGCCGCCGCCGCGATCGCGGTCGCAAGCGAGCTTGGCGTCGCTATGCCGGCGATTCAGACGGCTCTTTCGGAGTTCTCCGGCATCGATCGCCGCCTGCAGGTGCTCGGGACCGTCAATACGGCCGCAGGGCGCGTCACCTTCGTCGACGACTACGGCCACCACCCCACCGAGATTGCAGCGACGCTCGCCGCCGCGCGCGATGCCTGGCCCGGACAGAGAATCGTTGTCGCCTTTCAACCGCATCGTTACTCGAGGACCCGGGCGCTGCTCGACGATTTCGCCCGGGTGCTCGCCGACGTCGATGTTCTGCTGCTGACAAGCGTCTATGCAGCCGGTGAGAAACCGCTGCGCAATGCCGACGGCAAGGCGCTGGCTCGGGCAGTGCGCGCACGAGCCGCGGTGGAACCGGTCTACGTCGAGGACCTCGACGATCTGGAAACGGTGCTCGCCAACGTGCTGCGTGCGGATGATGTGGTATTGACTCTCGGGGCAGGCAGCATCGGCGCAGTGGCGGCGACGCTGCCGGGTCTGCTCGCCGTTCGCGGGCCGGTCGGAGTGCGCCAGTGAGCATGGTGGCCGAAGAGATGGCTGACGCAGCGGCGCTGCTGTACGACGAGCCGATGGCGGCTCATACCTCCTGGCGGGTGGGCGGACCGGCCGATCTGTTTTTCACGCCGGCGCGGCTGAAGGACCTCAAGTCCTTTCTTGCGACATTGCCGGACGCTCGGCCCGTCTACTTCATCGGGCTCGGGTCGAACGTGCTCGTGCGCGACGGCGGCATTCGCGGCGCGGTCGTTCGCACGAGCGCCTTGCCGAAGGACGTTGTCCGGCTCGATGACGTGCGGGTGCAGGTCGCGGCGGGCGTGCCCTGCGCAGCGCTCGCACGGCGCTGCGCGCGCTGGAAGCTCGGACCTGCCGTGTTCCTTGCGGGCATTCCGGGCACCGTCGGCGGAGCGCTCGCCATGAACGCAGGCGCATTCGGCGGCGAGACGTGGGACAACGTAGACAGCGTAACGACCATCGACCGATCCGGCGCCGTGACCACGCGAGCAAGGACGGAGTTCTCAAGCGGCTACCGCACGGTCGAAGGTCCCGCGAACGAGTGGTTCCTTGGCGCGACGTTTCGATTCGACGGGGAGGACGGGTCCGATCCATCCACGCTCAGGGGGATGCTCCGCAGGCGCGGCGAGACGCAGCCCCTGGGTCTGCCGAGCGCGGGTTCGGTATTCCGCAATCCGCCCGGGAACTTCGCCGGCCGGCTCATCGAGCGCGCGGGTCTGAAGGGCGCGCGCGTCGGCGGTGCGGAGGTTTCGGAGAAACACGCCAATTTCATCATCAACACGGGATCGGCCACTGCGGCCGATATCGAGCGGTTGATCGACAAACTCAGGGTCGAGGTGGAGCAGCGGACCGGAGTCGCGCTCGAACTCGAAGTACGCGTGCTCGGCGAGCACGCCGGAGACGCCGACTGATGGGCAAACGCCGCAAACGGAACACGAACGTCCGGCGCGATTCCAAGCAGCCGGCTTTCGAAGTGAACTGGGGCGCGCTGCTCGTGCCGCCCATCATTCTCGCCGTGGTGGTGGCGGTCCTCGTATTCGGCAGGTCGGTGTTTGATCCGCCGGTCACGCAATTGATCGTGGAGGGGCCGTTTCAGCGCGTGACGGAGGTTCAGGTTCAGGCGGCGCTCGCGCCCGAACTCGGTTCGGGTTTCCTGACGGTCGATCTTGAACGGCTGCGCCAGCGGGTCGAATCGCTCGACTGGATCGACAGCTCAAGGGTCCGCAGGCTCTGGCCGGACAAGCTCGAGATCACAGTCACCGAACATCGCGCCGCAGCCCGCTGGGGTGACAAGGGGCTCCTCAACGTCCGCGGCGAGCTGTTTACCGCCAACGCGCGCCATGCCTTTCCGGAGCTGCCGAAGTTCATCGGGCCGCCCGGCAGCGAGCAGGAGATCGTGGCGTTTTACCGGTCGTCGCGCGGCCGGCTGGCCGAGGCCAACATGATGCTCGATTCACTGCATCTGGATGCTCGAGGCGCTTTTACGCTCGTGCTTGCCGGCGGGCAGGAGATTCGGCTGGGTCGCCGCGATATCGAGCGCCAACTACAGACCTTCTTTGAAGTCGCGGCTCCTGCGCTTGTGGAGCGGTTCGAAGAAGTGGATTACGTGGACATGAGGTATGCGAACGGTTTCGCGGTCGGTTGGCGCACCGGGGCCGGGTTCGCGAACACGGTCGAGAGTTACGCAAATGGCTAAGCGGGACGCACGCAATCTGCTCGTCGGGCTCGACATCGGTACGTCGAAGGTCGTGGCCGTCGTCGGCGAGCTGTCATCGGAGGGGCGGCTTGAGATCATTGGCCTCGGGTCGTGCGAGTCGCGCGGTCTCAAGCGCGGTGTGGTCGTGAACATCGAATCGACCGTGCGCTCGATCCAGCGCGCGGTCGAGGAAGCAGAACTCATGGCCGGCTGTGAAATCAACCACGTGTACACGGGCGTTGCCGGCAGTCACGTTCGCAGCCTCAATTCGCACGGCATCGTCGCGATACGCGACAAGGAAGTCAGCGCAAGCGATGTCGAACGCGTCATCGATGCGGCCCGGGCGGTTGCGATCCCGGCCGACCAGCGCGTGCTCCATGTGCTGCCCCAGGAATTCCTCATTGACACCGAGGGCGGTATTCGCGAACCGGTCGGCATGTCGGGCGTGCGGCTGGAGGCGAAGGTTCACCTCGTCACGGGCGCCGTCAGTGCCGTGCAGAACGTCGTCAAGTGCGTGGAGCGCTGCGGTCTCAGCGTCGACGGCATCGTTCTGGAGCAACTCGCCTCGAGCTACGCCGTGCTGACCGAGGACGAGAAGGAACTCGGCGTGTGCATCGCCGACATCGGCGGCGGTACGACCGACATCGCGGTCTTCTGCGGCGGCGCGATTCAACACACCGCGGTCATCCCCATTGCCGGGTCACAGGTGACGAACGACATCGCGGTATCGCTGCGTACACCGGCGCACCACGCCGAAGAGATCAAGATCAAGTATGCCTGCGCGTTGTCGCAGCTTGCGAACTCTGACGAGACCATCGAGGTGCCGAGCGTGGGCGACAGGCCGCCGCGCCGCCTGGCCCGGCAGACGCTCGCCGAGGTGGTCGAGCCGCGCTACGAGGAACTGTTGAGCCTCGTGCGCGACGAACTGGTGCGCTCGGGCTTCGCCGAGCTGATCCCGGCCGGCGTTGTGCTGACCGGCGGCAGTTCGAAGATGGAAGGGGCGATCGAACTCGCCGAAGAGGTCTTTCACATGCAGGTCCGCCTCGGCATGCCGCAGTACGTCGCGGGTCTTGCCGGCGTCGTCCGCAATCCGATCCACGCGACCGGCGTGGGTCTGCTGCTTTACGCGAGAGAGTCGATTCGAGCCAAGGCGGAAGCATCCGCGTCCGGGCTCGGTGTTTCGAATGTGTTCGACAGGATGCGGGCCTGGTTTCGCGGAGGTTTGTAGGCAGCGCACGGTTGCCCAGGAGTTTCGCAATGCCCGAAGGAAATCTGGAATTCAACGATGGGAGTCTGAAAATGACATTCGAACTGACGGATGGCCAAACCAAATCGGCAGTCATCAAGGTGATTGGTGTCGGCGGCGCAGGCGGCAATGCGGTTGCGCATATGGTCGCGGTCGGCATCGAAGGGGTCGATTTCATCTGTGCCAACACCGACGCGCAGGCATTGCAGAACACCAAGGTCACGACCAAGCTGCAGATCGGCCGCAACATCACGAAAGGCCTCGGCGCCGGCGCGGACCCGACGGTCGGTCAGCAAGCCGCGTTGGAGGATCGCGATCGTATCAAGGAGGTGATCGAGGGCGCCGACATGCTGTTCATCACCGCGGGCCTCGGCGGCGGTACCGGCACGGGTGCTGCGCCCGTGATCGCCGAGCTTGCCCGGGAACTCGGGATACTCGTGGTCGCGGTCGTGACCCGGCCGTTCTCGATGGAACAGGGCAAGCGCGTGCAGGTTGCCGAGCACGGAATCGCTGAACTCGCCAAGCACGTCGATTCGCTGATCACGATCCCGAACGACAAGCTGCTGCCCGTGCTCGGCCCGCAGGTCACGCTCATCGAGGCGTTTCGAGCCGCGAATGAAGTGTTGCAAGGCGCCGTGCAGGGCATCGCGGAACTGATCACCCGCTGGGGGCTGATCAACGTCGATTTCGCCGACGTCAAGACCGTGATGTCCGAGCAGGGCACTGCGATGATGGGCTCCGGTTCGGCAAGCGGCGAGGATCGCGCCCGCGTAGCGGCCGAGGCCGCGGTCTCAAGCCCGTTGCTCGACGGCGTGGACCTCGCAGGGGCGAAAGGCGTGCTTGTCAACGTGACGACGGGCGAGAACCTCGGCCTCGTCGAATTCGAGGAAGTGGGCAAGACCATCAAGCAATTCGCGGCCGAGAACGCCACAGTCGTCATCGGTACGGTCCTCGACCCCGAGATGTCCGACGAGCTTCGCGTCACGGTAGTCGCGACCGGCCTCGGCGGGCCTACCGGCGCACAGGATGCCCCGCGGATGCGACTCATCGACAAGCGCATAGCCGGCGAACCCAACTACGCCGACTACGAACGCCCGACGGTGGTGCGCGACAAGCATGCGGAGGAGGAAGCGCCGCCCGGAGAGGACAAGGCGGCGGCGGAGCCGTTTCTCAATGTGCCTGCGTTCCTGCGCAGGCAGGCGGACTGACGACCGCTTGCCTGCGCAAAAATTGGTCCCTGTCCGTAAAGGCGGTTATCCTAGCGCATGGCGTAGTCGGTTCAGGGGGTTCGCCCGGAGCGCGGCTGCTTGGTCAACAGTGCACGGTTCGCATTTGTTCTTGGGGGACGAAGCGGCTTGAAGCAGCGCACCTTAAGGGATTCCATCCGGGCAACCGGAATCGGTCTGCATGGCGGCGCCAAGGTCTACATGACCTTGCGGCCCGCGCCGACCAATACCGGTATCGTATTTCGCCGCCTTGACCTCGCCGAACCCGTCGACATACCGGCATCCGCACTTAACGTCTCGGACACCGTGCTCGGCACGACGCTCGAGCAGGGGGGCGGCCGGGTCGGTACGGTAGAGCATCTGCTCTCGGCGCTCGCCGGGCTCGGGATCGATAACCTGTTTATCGACCTTACGGCGCCCGAAGTACCGATCATGGACGGCAGCGCGGCGCCGTTCGTGTTTTTGCTGCAGTCCGCCGGCATAGAAGAGCAGAATGCGCCGAAGCGCTTCATCCGCATTCGCAAGACCGTGCATGTCGACGATGGCGACAAATGGGCGCGGTTCGCGCCTTACGACGGCTTCCGGCTCAATTTCGAGATCGACTTCGACCATCCGGTGCTGCGCAAGCACCGCCAGAACGCGAGCCTGGAGTTCTCGACATCGACGTTTCTGAAGGAGATCAGCCGGGCCCGAACCTTCGGGTTCCTGAGCGACGTCGACTCGCTGCGGGCGCGCGGGCGGGCGCTCGGCGGAAGCCTCGACAACTCGATCGTCATGGACGAGTACCGGGTGTTGAACGAAGATGGCCTTCGATTCGGCGACGAGTTCGTCAGGCACAAGATGCTTGATGCGGTGGGCGACCTCTATCTTCTGGGCGCCTGCCTGATCGGGGAATTTTCCGCCTTCAAGTCAGGCCACCGCCTGAACAATCTCCTGCTGCGCGAACTGCTGGCCCGGCCCGACTGCTATGAGGAAGTCGCGTTCGACGAGCAGCGGCCCTCGCCCATTTCCTACCAGTTCGCGCCCGGACTCCTCGACTAGCCTACGGCGCAGGCTTCTCTCTCGGCACGACCCTGACCTTGAGCCTGCGGCCGGCGAGTTCCGGGTAGCTGCACCGCAGCCGCGCGGCCCACGCCGCAGAGTCCATGCCGAGAACGAGTTGTCCCGCGTCGTCCAGATCGGCGCTCACGAGATGTGCCGCCTCCTCGTCCGGTAACAGTTCCCGGATTTCCGAGGCAAGCGTGCGCCTGCGCGTCGCCTCACGGGCGAGCCTTTGGATGGTTCCGGAATTCAACAACTCGGCGACGCTTCTTGGCCTGTTCGCACGCGTGTTCACGCGGCCACCGCCCTGCTGCAGCGCCAGGCAGCCCGTGGCGAACGCCCCGCCGCATGCAGATGCCCCATGGAGTTTCGCTGCGGGCCGGCGGCGACGTGCATGAACCTTGCCGTTGGGGACCTCACGAGACTTGCGCCAATTTCTCGTCGTCGTCGTCCAGGCGCTCGAACGCGTCCGGATTGAACCACCTGTAGCGTTCCGCACAGCGTGTCGTCTCGCCGACCAGCAACAGCGCGGGGGCTTCGACCCCGAGCCTGTCGCGCACTTCGCCGAGGCGCCGCAGCGTCGTTCGAACGACCCGTTGCTCGTGCATCGTTCCATTCTCGACGATGGCCGCCGGAGTCGCCGGATCGTGGCCGTTGGCAATGAGTGCCTTGCCGATCGCCTCAAGTTGCGCGACGCCCATGTAGAGCGCGAGCGTCTGGCCGCTCCGGAACGAAGCGAGGTCCTCGGCATTGCCGTCGTCGCTGTGCCCTGTCGTGATCAGCACCGCTCTGGAGACGCCGCGCAGCGTCAGCGGGACGCCGGCATACGCTGCACACCCTTCGACCGCCGATACGCCCGGAACGACCTGAAACGGTAGGCCCGCCTCGGCAAGTGCCTGCATCTCCTCGCCGCCGCGGCCGAAGATCATCGGGTCGCCGCCCTTGAGGCGGCAGACGCGCTTGCCCGACGCGACGAGCCTTACGAGCAGGCGGTTGACCTGGGCCTGGGTGATCGAGGGCGTGCGCGGCGACTTGCCGACCGAGATCAGCTCGCCGTCACGGCGCGCATACTCGAGGATCCCGTCGCTGACGAGCCGGTCGTAGAGGACGACGTCGGCCTGGGCCAGCAACTGTCGGCCGCGCAAGGTGATGAGGTCGGGGCTGCCGGGACCGGCGCCAACGAGATACGCTTCGCCCGGTTCGAGCGTCGCAGCTTCTTCGCCGCGCCATGCGGCGAGCGCCTCCTCGAGCAGCAGCTCGCTTCGTTCGGCCCGGCCGGCCAGCATGTGGCGCGCCACCTCGCCCTCGAGCATGGCCTGCCAGAACTTGCGCCGCCGTTCGAGGTCCGGCAAGGCCAGTTTCACGCGTTCGCGCCAGCGGCCGGCAAGGGTGGCAAGGTCACCGAGCCGGACCGGCAGGACCGTTTCGATCACGCCCTTGACCCAGCGCGCCAACACCGGCGACTTGCCCGCGCTGCTGATCGCGATCGTGACCGGATCGTGATCGACGATGGCGGGCATGATGAAGGTGGAAAGTTCCGCATCGTCCACGACATTGCACAGTCGCCTGGCGCGTCGCGCCGTGGCTGCGACCTCGGCGTTGAGCTCGGAATCGTCGGTTGCCGCGACGATCAGCCAGTAGCGGTCCAATGGCTCGGTGTCGAATGGACGGCGCGCCAGCTCGATCGCGTCGACAACGGCCAGCCGCTCCAGTTCAGGGCTCGGTTCCGGTGCGATTACCGTGAGCTTCGCGCCTGCCCGGCTGAGCAGCAAGACCCGGCGTTCCGCCACGCGGCCACCGCCGACGATCAGGCAATCGCGGTCCTTGATGTCGGCAAAAAGAGGCAGATACTGCATGGCGGACAATCGTTCGTGACCCGCGAGTCAGGATACTCGGGACATCTATCCCAAACCAACAGTTTATGCTTCGGGCCTTATGCTCAGGCGCTATAACGGTTAATGTACCGATATGAGAACGTTGATTGACAGTGCGGAACGCGCACGTGGCGGCATGCGGCGACCGTCGACACCGCCGAAGAAAACTCCGTTTTCCTGTCGCAATACACTCGGGCATCGAAGTGACACTTAAGCAGCTCAAGTACCTGATCGGTGTCGTCGACAGCGGGCTTAACATCACGTCGGCCGCCGAGCGGCTGTTTACGAGCCAACCGGGGATCAGCAAACAGCTCAAGCAGCTTGAGGCGGAACTCGGCGTGCAGTTGTTCACGCGGCGCGGCAAGAGCCTCGCGGCCATAACGCCGGCTGGCCGCGAAGTGATCGCGCGAGCCCGCAAGATACTGCGCGAGGTCGAGAACATCTCGAGCGTTGCGAGCGATCTCACGGACGAGCAGGAAGGCACGCTGTCGATCGCGACGACGCATACCCAGGCACGCTACGTATTGCCCGATGTCATCAAGGAATTCCGCAGACGCTATCCGAAGGTCAGTCTCGAACTGCATCAGGGCACCTCGGAGCAGATTCTCGAACTCGTCAACCAGAACAAGGTCGACTTTGCGATCGCGACGGGGTCCCAACACCTGTTTCGGCACCTGACCCTGCTGCCGATATACCGTTGGCATCGCATCGCGCTCGTGCCGAGGCAGCACGCGCTTGCCAGACAGAAGAAGCGGCTCGACCTTGAAACGCTCGCCGAGCACCCGCTCGTGACCTACGTGTTCAGCCTGACCGGGGAATCGTCATTCAAGCGCGCCTTCCACGACCTCGGCCTCGAACCGCGTGTCGTGTTTACCGCGCGCGATGCGGACATCATCAAGACCTACGTGCGCATGGGCATGGGCGTCGGCGTCATCGCGTCGATGGCGTACGAGTGCCGCGACCAGGAAGATCTCAAGGCCATCAATGCCGAGGGACTGTTTCCCGAAGTCACGACGTGGCTCGGCTTCCCGCGCGACATGGTGCTGCGCGGCTACATGACCGATTTCATCCATCTGTTTGCGCCGCACTATTCGGCGCATGCCATCCGCGACGCGGCCGCGCTCTCGACGCAGGACGAGGTCGATACGCTGCTTGGGGAAATGGTCCTGCCGGTACGTGGAGGTTGCGAGCAGGACGAGGCGGCGGCAGCGTGACGCCGCGGGTGGCCTAGCTGGCCTCCCGTGGCAAGGATCCACTGGACAGGGTGGGAAGACCTCCGATCAACCGACGATTCACACAGCCTGAACTGCTTCGCTCGTAGCTGAAATACGCTCCATATTCCGGATCAGCTCGCCTTTTCGGGGCGGCGCGGCGCCGGTTTCGGTGCGATGCGAGGTTTCGCAACCCACCACCCGGGCTCAGAGCTTGCCGAAATCTATTTGGTGAATCCCGCACTCGCGTCTGAGGCCGAAGAAACGCGTCTGCTCGAGCGAGCCGGCCTCGTGGATCGGCCGCGTGCTGTGGTGATCGCCGATCGACAGGAAGCCCTTTTCCCATAGCGGGTGCCTCGGCAGGCGGTGCTGCTCGAGATAGCGGTGCACGTCCCGATCGGACCAATCCGCGATCGGGTGCACTTTCCAGCGGCCGCCCGACCAGTTGAGATACGGCGTTGACGCGCGACCCTCGCTTTGGATGCGCCGCAGCCCCGCAAACCAGGTTCCCGCTTCGAGTTCGCGCAGCGCGCGCCGCATCGGCTCGACCTTGTTCTCCTGGTTGTATGCGTCGATCCCGTCGCGACCGAGGCTCCAGCGCTGCCCGTGACGCGCTTCCTGCCACGCTGTCGAACGTTCGGCGCGATACACCTTGAGGTTCAGTTGGAGCCGCTCGGTCAACTCGTCGACGAAGCGATAGGTCTCGGGAAACAGGTATCCTGTATCGATCAGAATGACGGGGATGCCGGGACTTACGCTCGTGACGAGATGCAGCGAGACCGCCGCCTGGGTTCCGAAACTCGATGACAGCACGTGGGTGCCCGGCAGGTGTTCGAGCGCCCACTCCACGCGCTCCTGCGCATCGAGTGACTGGAACTTGCGGTTGCAGTGATCGAGCGCATGAGCGCGTGTCGCCTCCTCATCGTACAACGCCAGGTCGACCGTCAGGTCGGCCGGGGCGTTTACCGCTACTGCGCTTGGCAGGGCACTCATCGTGGTCGGTTCACTCTCGGTATGGCGATGTCTTGCCGGCGTCCGAGCCGGCCCACCTCTCGGGGGACGACTAACTTACGTCCACTGACGCCCCGCGTGAAGGTTCAAGTTCTCATGCCGGTATAGCCGGATTGAATAAGGCGGGTCCGCCTCAGGCCGACGGGTGGCTGGTCAGGGATATAATCGCCGCTTCCCGGCTTGCATCTGCGAATGAAAGTTCCAGCTTCGAACGTCGTTACGACTCCCGACTTGCCGGGCCGCGGGATTCGCGACGCTCTCTCAGAGCTGCGCGAGAATCTCGATGCTCGCCCGTTCTCCGGATTCCATGGCCGCTTCCATGCCGCGGCTGGCGAGCGCCAGGTGTTCGCCGCAGAAGTGGATTCGCTCGTGGGGACTGCCCATGACCGGTGCGTAGCGCGTGACTTCACCGGGACCGAACCAGGCCCAGGCGCCGGCGGCCCAGGGATCGCCGCTCCAGGAGTGAAGACCGATGAATTCGAGCTGGCCGCGCGCGGCCGGACGAATCGCTGCGATCGCATCGATGACGCGCTGGCCCGCCTCGGCTTCACCGAGCCCGTCGAGCCCGGTGGCATGGGCGCCCGTGAGCCAGGCCGTCAGGTGCGTGATTTCGGAAGGGTCGCTGCCGCTCCGGGCTGCGGCGACCATTCCCGGCAGTGAATCGGTGAACAGGCTCGGCGCGTAGCCATCCAGTTCCCAGAACGGCGTTTTCGGGCGCAGATAGACCTGCGTGATGGCCTGGGAGCGCAGCCGATCGACCGCTTCCGCCTGCAGGCCTGCGAGCGGCGGGTCGATCCGGATGTTGCGCAGTACACCGAAAGGCGCCGCAAAAACGACACGTCGCGCCCGGATGCGGCTTGCGTCGGCACAGTGAACGACCGCGGCACCCTTGCCGCTGTCGATCGCGACCACGGGGCTTTCCAGTCGCACGGCACGACGCAGCGATTCGGCCATCGCCGCCGGGATGCTCTCAACACCGTTGGCGGCCGTGTAGCCGAGCGTGCCTTTCGGTGCAAGCGCGCGCTGCGCGCGCGAGAACGCGGCCCGAAACAGCAGCAGCAGTGCGGAGACGTCCGCCGCGTCCGCGCCGAAGGTCGAGTTGCGCGAGTAAGCGATGTCGATCGCCGCGTCGCTCAAGCCGAGCCCGCGCATCCAGTCGCGCATCGAGATGTCGAGATACGCGTGCTTCGGGTCGAGCCACTCATCGGGCGAGCCGAGCGGGTTCTCGCGCATCGGCAGCACGCGGCGATAGCTCCACGGCATCAGGGCCCTGTCGCCCTCGGGAAACGGGTTCGCCGGATGATCGGGCCATTCGGCCTGGCGGATGATCTCCGTGCCGAGCACGAGGTCCTGTTCGCGGAAGAACTCAAGCGCCCGTGTAACGTCGATGAGCCTGATGCCGTGGCGTGCGGCTGTTGCAATGACTCGCTTGTACCCCGCGCCGATGTAGGTTCCGCCGGCCTCGGCGTTCCTGCCGAGCCGACGCATCGAATGAATCCGCCCGCCGACGCGGGCCTGGGCCTCGAGCACGAGGACGTCGACGCCTTCGGCCTCGAGGCGCGTCGCCGCGTTCAGACCGGCGAGTCCGGCGCCGACCACAACAACGTCGTGCGAGAAGGCTGCGCTCATGCCACGGCGTCGACCGGCGTCCGGGTACCGGCGAGGATTGCCCCGCCGCGTCGGGGGCAGGACCGTTGCGCCCAAAGCGGTTGATCGACCGGCGATGCATGCTGCCCGAACCGGGTTGCTCGTCGCTCGATCATGGCCGGCTTCCCGCGTTCGGTATTGTCTTTCCTTGCGCCTTGTCGGGCGGGTGTTTCGCCCGTTCCGGCGGCGCGCGGCGTACTTCCACGGACCGCTACCGGGTCGAATCCGCGCCGCAGAGCGCGGGCTTGGCCGGTCCGGGTCGCCCCGAAAGACAGCAGTCGGCCGGACAGCGGTCGTGGCTCGGGCCGAGCGAACCGAGCGAACGCCGGGTCGGCGACTCGCTCATCCGTTCGACGATGAGTTCGCGGACCATTCCGACGAATGCCGGGTGATCGCCGACCGTCGCTGCCCGGATCATGTTGATTCCGGCGGCATCGGAGCGCTGCCTGGCCTCGATGTCGAGATCGAGCACGACCTCCATATGGTCGCAGACGAAACCGATGGGTGCGACGATGACATCCTCGACGCCTTCGGCCGCGAGATTGTCGATCGCGTCGCTGACATCGGGCTCCAGCCACGGTTCGCCGCCGTAGGATGCGTTGTTGCTCTGGTAAACCAGGCGCCAGCGTTGGTGTTCGAGCGCGTCACCGATGAGCTTGCCGCATTCGCCGAGCTGCGCTTCGTAGCTTGCGCGGCGCGCCATCGACTCCGGCAGGCTGTGTGCCGTGAAGAGAATCGCGGCGTTGCCTCGTCTGGCCTCGGGAAGCTGCTCCAGTGCCTCGACGATGCGCTCGCAGTTCGCGTCGATGAATCCGGGATGGTTGAAGCCGAGGCGAAGCTTGTCGACAGTCGGCGCGCCGTCCACGGCGCTAGACGCGGCATGGAGATCCTCTCGGTATTTGCGGCAACCGCTGTAGGAACTGAAAGTGCTCGTCACGAACGCGGTAACGCGCTCGATGCCGTCTCGTGCCATTTGCTCGAAGGTATCCGTCAGCAGCGGATGCCAGTTGCGATTGCCCCAGTAAATGGGCAGCGCGGGACCGTGCGCGTCGAGCTCCGTCTGTAATGCGGCGATGAATTCGCGGGTCCGGGCGTTGATCGGGCTCACGCCGCCGAAGGCGTCGTAGCGTGCCGCGATGCGCGCCTTCGTCTCGGGCCTGACGGGCAGCCCGCGCAGCACGTTGTCGAGGAACGGCATGACGTCGTCCGGGCCTTCCGGACCGCCGAACGAGACGATCAGCACCGCGTCATAACTGCGCGGCTCCTCGTCGTACAACAACGGGTCGAGCGGGGCGTTCACCGGCCCGTCAACTCCGCCATCGCCGGCTGCGCAGGGTACGGCATGAGTGCGATGGCGACGAGTGTGCCAGCAACTCGGATCCGACCTCCATCGACCGCTGCGGACGATGCGACACGGCTACGCTGGCGGGTGGCGCGTTCACGGAGCGGTCAGGCCTTGCGTTGCCAGAACGTCCTGCCGACGAAGAACGGTCCGAGGCTGTCGAGGTACTGCGACGTCTGCTCGGTCTTGCGCATCTCCTGCACCACGGCCGACAGCGGGTGGAGCTCCGGTCCGACCAGCCCGATGATGAAGTCGTTGTCGTTCCGGTCGAGGCCGTGGCAGGCGAGGCGGATGTCCGCGGCGTAACCCGCTACGCCGTAACGCTTCGCAAGCGTCCCGTGTTCGGCGAGAATCCGCCGCTGGTGATCGGCCGGCAAGGTCTGGAATTTCTTGGAACGCTGCAGCGGATACCAGACCGCCCAGACGAACTCGGGATTGAGAAGTTTCTGCCGCGGCTTGACCAGCAGCGTGTCTTCGAGATCCGGTTCGTACCCGATCGAGTAACTGCGGCCGAGCATGTCGAACTCGGGCTTGTGTTCAAGTTCGCGAAACGCCGGTCCCTGAAACACGGCACGCAGCTCGTCCACGAAGTGGCCGGGATCTTCGTGAGCCGCCATCACGCCGATGCCCGCGGGGTCGTTCGCGTCGACGTAAAGCGCAGCTTCGATGTCTGCGGTTTCGAGCGCATCGGCCGCGGCCTTCGCGTTGCGGCATACACCGAAAGCTGTGAACTTCATGAAGAGCCGCCGGTCCAGCGATGTCACCTGGCCATGGCTCATGCCCTTTTCGCTGAGATCGAGCGGCGCCGGGGCGGAACCTTGTTTTGCGGTTGATGTGTTCATTCCTGCTCCAGACTCTTGTGCCATGCGTCGCAGACGACATCCCGCTCGACGAGGCCAGCGCTGCGCGCAAAAGACCAGCGAGGGCGCGGCCAGCGCAAACTGTCACCTGCGCGCATACCGTTATTATCGCCCACGCCGCTGAAAATCATCGGCGATTTTCCATGCAAGGTACCGCTTGCTGAAATTTCCGGGGTAGGTCGTCTTCTGTTTCAGGCGCGGCTTGCGGCGATATCGGGCTTGACCTCTGCATGCACGGTTTCGACCAGTGCCTCGACGCTCGCGATCGGCGTGCTCGGCAAAATGCCATGACCCAGATTGACGATATGGCCGGTCGGGGCGACGCTGTCGAGCAGTTGCCGCACGCGCCCGGCGGTTGCCTCGGGTCCGGCCAGCAGCACTGCCGGATCGATGTTGCCCTGTACAGCGCGCTCGGCATGGTCCCGCTGCAACGCAGCCAGGTCCATGCGCCAGTCGGTCGCGATCGCTTCGGCCGGCAGCTTCGCATAGGCGTCAATGAGGTGCGGTGCGTTCTGTACGAACATGATGCGCGGTATGCCGGCGGCGCCGACCGTCTCGAGCAGCGATTGAAGGTGCGGCCTGATGAACCTCTGCCAGTCCGCCAATGACAATAGTCCCGCCCAGGAGTCAAAAATCTGGACCGCGTCGGCGCCGGCTTCGGCCTGCGCGATCAGATAGCGGCCCATGAGGTCCGACAGGCGCGACAGCAGTGTGTCGAGCAGCCCGGGCCGTTCCGCGGCGAAGGCGCGCAGCGTCGGAAAATCCTTCACGCCGCGGCCTTCGACGAGATAGGCAGCCAGGGTCCACGGGGCGCCGCAAAACCCGAGCAAGGCGACGTTGTCGGCAAGCGCGCCGCGCGTAATCCGGAGCGCTTCCATGACCTCGGGAGCGACATCGTCCGGATCGGGGTCATGGAGACGCTCGACGCCGCGCCGGTCCCGAATCGGATTGGCGACGACGGGGCCCGGATCGAAGTCGAAGTCGATGCCGAGCGCGGGCATCGGGCTCATGATGTCGGCAAAGACGATGGCCGCGTCGAGTTCGAAGCGCTTCAGCGGCATCAGCGTGACCTCGGCCGCGAGCTCGCTGTTGCCTGACAGCGCCTTGAAGCTGTGACTCTTGCGGAACTCGCGGTACTCGGGCAGGTAGCGGCCCGCCTGGCGCATGATCCATACCGGTCGCCGCGCGGTCGGCACGCGGCTGAGCGCATCCAGCAGCAGCTCAGCCACCGGGATCAGCCTCGTGACCGGCCGCTTCCGCCTTCACGGTAAAGCGGTAACCCACGCCGCGAACGGTGTGGAAATGGACGGGCAACTCGGGATCGCGCTCGAATCGCCTGCGCAGGCGCACGATGAAGTTGTCGATCGTGCGCGTCGAAGGAAAAACCTCGTAGCCCCAGACGCGATCGAGGATCTCCTCGCGGGTGACGACGCCGCTCTCGCGCTCGGACAGCGCCTTCAGGATCATGGCTTCCTTGTGCGTGAGCGCATGCTGCCTGCCATCCCAGGCGCGCGCCTGATAGGTTCGAAAATCCACGCGGTTGCCGCCGAATTCGAGCGCCGCGGACGCCGTGTCGTACCAGCGGCCGCGTCGCAGAATCGCCTCGACACGGAGAAGCAATTCCTTCAGATGAAACGGTTTTCCAAGATAATCGTCGCCACCGGCCTCAAAGCCGCGAACGCGGTCTTCCGCTGCGTTCTTGACCGTCAGAAACAGTACCGGGGTCTGGTGGCCCTGCGCGCGCAGCCTCGCGCACAACTCCACGCCATCCATCTTCGGCATCATGACATCGAGCACGAGGAGGTCGAAGTTGCCGTCGAGCACCGCGTCGAAGCCCTGGCGGCCGTCGTACGCGACTTCGGTCAAATAGCCTTCGGCTTCGAGGTTTTCCCGGATCCCGTCGGCCAGATGCGCTTCGTCGTCGACGACGAGAATGCGCGCCGCTTGTGTCAGGCTTTCATTCATTTCGCTGCCGGCCAGCGGATCGTCACGGTCGCGCCCTGTCCCGGGCCGTCACTGCGGGCTTCGATCCCGGCGCCGGAAAGTTCGGCGAGCCGCCGGACGATGTAGAGCCCGAGACCCGTGCCGGGACCCGAGCGCCTGAGTTCGTCGCCGAGGCGGTAGAACTTTTCGAAAATCATCGCGGAGTCCTCCGGCGCGAAACCGCGCCCGTCGTCGCTCACGCTGAGTTCGATCGCGGCGTCGTCCTGTCCGGCCCGCACGGCGATCTCCCGCCCGTCGCCGGCGATGCAGGCCTTGACGGCGTTGTCGAGCAGGTTGCGAAGTATCGATTCGAGTGCCGTCTTGTCCACCGAGAGCGTCAGTGGTTCGGGCACGTCGACCTCGACCGAAATCCCGTTGCGCTCGGCACGTTCGGCGATTTCCTCGACGCTCGCGCGTACGGCCGCGGCGAGTGCGGTCCGTTGCGGAGTCAACTCGTGACGGCCTTCCTCGAGTCGCGTGGTGTCAAGCAGATTGTCGACCATGCGCAGCAGGCGTTCGCCGTCTTCGACGATGCGCTGGGCGAGCCGCTTGCTGTCCGCCCCCGCGGCCCGCAACTGGATCGTCTCCGCGGCGAGCTGGATGCTCGCGAGGGGACTCTTGAACTCGTGCGAGACTGCCGCGAGGAAGTTCTGCTGACGCCTGCGCAGTTGTGCATCGTGGCGAATCGCGCGCGTGAGCACGCCCATCCCGCCGAGCAGCACGATGAGAAAGAACGCGCCCTCCCAGACGTACTGGTTCGTGCGGCGGGCACTTTCGCGCTCGAGCTCGGCGAGTGCGTCGGCGCTCACGGTCGCGACGCCCGTGTCCGGCGAGACCTCTACGTGGGGGAACAACTCGACCGGTGCGGCTGTGCCGGAGTCTTCCGACAACACCGCAACGGCCGCCGCGTCCGCCGCGTAGAGCGCTGCGAACCGCCGCTGCACGTCACGCGTATACGCGACGTTCTCGATGATCCAGTAGGCCACCTGCGCCGTGGAGATGGTCAGCAGTACGAGGAAGCCCACCTGCAGGGCCTTGCTGGGATCGCGCCT
This sequence comes from Candidatus Rariloculus versatilis, assembly GCA_028278665.1. Classification (GTDB taxonomy): domain Bacteria; phylum Pseudomonadota; class Gammaproteobacteria; order Steroidobacterales; family Rariloculaceae; genus Rariloculus; species Rariloculus versatilis. Next base: position 16,052 of record JAQAJI010000001.1, on the reverse strand, counting down.
AATCATCGGCAGGCTCGGTGCGTTGCATACCGGGATCGTGTCCGGTCGTCGGCAGGCTCGCCATGTTGCTTGTCGGGATCATGCCTGATCGTCGGTTGGTTCGCCGGGATTCGCGTCGGCCAGCGCCACGCGAAGAGCCTCGCCGAGGCGGTCGATGTCCGCGCGCGAATGCGCCAGCGACAGAAAGCCGACCTCATAGGCCGACGGCGCAAGCGCGATGCCTTGCCCGAGCAGCGAATGAAACAGGTTTGCGTAGGCTTTGCCCGAAGCGGGACCGACGGCCTCCGCCGTGCGCGGCGGCGCGCTCGCCAAGAGCGCGATCCAGAATATCGAGCCGATCCGGGCAAGCGATGCCGGGAACGGGCTCTCGCGCAACGCCTCGCCGATAACCTGCTCGAGATATCGGCCACGCTCATCGAGAGCCTGCCAGCCATCGGATTCCCGAAGCACGTCCAGGGTCGCCAGCCCCGCCGCCATCGCGACCGGGTTGCCCGACAGCGTGCCGGCCTGATAGACGCTGCCCTCGGGCGCGAGTTCGCGCATGAGCTCGCGGCGACCGGCGAAAGCGCCCACGGGCATGCCGCCGCCGATGACCTTGCCGAAGGTCGCGAGGTCGGGGACGAGACCGTAGTGCGCCGCGGCGCCGCCCGGTCCGAGCCTGAAGCCGGTGATGACCTCGTCGAAGATCAGCAGCGCACTGAAGGCATCGCAATGCGCGCGCAGGGCCTTGAGGAATGCCGGGCGCTGCATCAGGAGTCCGTTGTTGGCGGGTACCGGTTCAATGATCGCGGCCGCGATGCGGTCGCCTTCGGCCGCGAAGAGCGCGTCGAGCGCCGCTTCGTCGTCGAGCGGCAGTACGCGTGTCAGTCCGGCGAAGTCGGCCGGTACACCGGCTGACGACGGTTTGCCGAACGTGACGAGGCCCGAGCCCGCGGCGACGAGCAGATGATCGACATGACCGTGATAGCAACCGGAAAACTTGACGATCAGATCGCGGCCCGTCGCGCCGCGTGCGAGTCGGACCGCACTCATGACCGCTTCGGTGCCCGACGACACGAACCTCACCTGCTCGATCCCGGGGTAGCTCTCTACGACCTGCTCGGCAAGCTCGATCTCGGCCCGGCATGGCGCGCCGTAGGAGGTGCCGCCGCGCGCGGCCGCCTCGATGGCGGCGACCACTTTCGGATGAGCGTGGCCGAGGATCAGCGGCCCCCAGGATCCGACAAAGTCGAGATAGGGGCGATCGTCGACATCGACGATGGTCTGACCGTTCGCGCCCTGAATCACGATGGGCGTGCCGCCGACGGCGCGAAAGGCTCGCACGGGCGAGTCGACGCCCCCGGGCAACGCGGCCCTGGCGCGCTCGAACCAGGCCCGCGATTGCGTTCCCGCCGTCACGACCGGCCTCCCGAGCGCGACGGAGGCTGCATTGCGCGCCGGCGCGCCGGTGCTTGCGACTGCGTCGCGGCGGTCACAGCCAGCCTCCGGCCAGCGTATCGCGGGCGTGGTAGCTGATGATGAGATCCGCGCCGGCGCGCCTGATGGCCAGCAGGTTTTCGCGCACGATGCTCGGCTCATCGAGCCAGCCGTTCGCGGCGGCGGCCTTCACGGCTGAGTATTCGCCGGAAACGTTATAGGCCGCGAGAGGCAGGTCCGACGTCTCGCGAACCGCGCGGATCACGTCCAGATACGGCAACGCCGGCTTTACCATCACGAGGTCCGCGCCTTCCTCCGCATCGAGATCGGCTTCGCGAATCGCCTCGCGCACATTGCGGCAGTCCATCTGGTAACTCTTGCGATCGCCCATGCCCGGGGTCGAATCTGCGGCGTCGCGGAACGGCCCATAGTAGGCCGAGGCGTACTTGACCGCGTACGCCATGACGACGACGTTGTCGCGGCCGGACTCGTCGAGCGCATCGCGGATCGCGGCCACGCGACCGTCCATCATGTCTGACGGTGCGACCACGTCGGCCCCGGCCTCGGCGTGGCTCAGCGCCGCATCGACGAGCGGGCGCAGCGACGGGTCGTTTGCGACTTCGCCGTCGCCGAGCACGCCGCAGTGGCCGTGATCGGTGTAGGCGCAAAGGCAAACGTCCGTCATGACGACCAGCGAATCTCCGAATGCTCCCTTGAGCCGGCGAACGGCCGATTGCACCGCGCCATTGGCAGCGGCCGCGGCGGTGCCGTCCGGGGTCTTGCCGCCGTCGTGCGGCTGACCGAAAAGCAGCACCGCACGGATGCCGAGCGCGAGGTCGGACTCGACACGGCCGACGAGCGTCTCGATCCCGAGTTGGGAGATCCCCGGCATGGACGCGATCGGCACCTCGGATTCGCTCGTCGGCAGGACGAAATGCGGCATGACAAGCTGCGCGGCCGAGATGTCGGTTTCCGCCACGAGATTCCTTAGCGCGGGAGTCCGGCGCAGGCGTCTCGGCCGGACTCGTTCCGGTGTCGTAATGATCAACTCAGACATTGCATGGCCTCCAGCAATCCGTCGAGCCCCGGCGCGCGGGCCTCGGCCGCGACATCGAGCCCCCGCGCCCGCACGGCCGCCGAAGTCGATGGCCCGATCGTGATGAGCTTCGGCGCCACGTCGACGTCCACGCGATTCACGAAACCCTCGACGGCCGTCGGACTCGCGAGAAAAACACCGTCGGCGGCGAGCGACGACAGCAGAATCTTGTCGCCCGTCGGCGGTGTCGGTACCGTTCTGTAGACGTTCACCCGGCTCCGGGAGATGCCGGTGCGCCCGAGCTTCCGCTCGAGTGTTCCGGCCGCGTTCTCGGCGAGCACGAGCAGCAGCCGCTCCTGCCTGCCCCGATCGCGCTTGTCCGGTCCCGCAGCCGCGGCGGCTTCACTGTCCGGCGCTCCGCGCGCGAGCGCGAATTGTATATCGTCGGCGAGCGCGGCCGCCGTTGCGCCGCGACCGGTCAGGTCGATCCGCCCGAGCAGCGCTTCGGCCGCGGCCGCGGTGGCCTTGCCCACGGCCGCGATCTTCATGCGACCGGGCAGAGGGGTCTCGTGCAGCGACGCGAATGCCTCCACGCCCCGCCGCGACGTGAACACGAGCCAATCCGCTTCGCGAACGCTTTTGCTCAGCGTTAGCGCGAGTGCAGGCTCGCTGAGAAACTCGCAGTCGATGCACGGCACGATCACGGGCGTTAAGCCGAGCGCTTCGAGTCGTCTCGCCCAGTCGGCGCAGTCCCCTGCGCTTCGAGTCAGCACGACTCGCTTGCCGTCAGCTTTCCGCATGATCGTCACGACGCATGGCGAGTTCCGTCCAGGCCTTGTCTGCAAGCGCGGCGGCGTCGCTGCCGGCAACCCTTGAGCTGCGGACCCGGCCGTCGCGTTCGAGCATCGCGATGAGTTCGAATCCGCTGCCCGCACGCTGACAGTACGCCCCGAACGCGATGTCGCAACCGCCCTCCGCGAGTGCGAGCGCGGCGCGCTCGGTGGAAACGGCGGTCCGGCTCGAGATGTCGTCGAATCTCCGGAGCGCGGCGGTGACCTCGGCATTGTCGCGCCGGCACTGGACGGCCAGGGCGCCTTGCGCCGGCGCCGGTACGAACAGCTCCGGATCCAGCCGCAGGACCGCCAGTCCCTCGAGCAGCGGTTCGAGCACGTCGGTCGAGCTGCGCAGCCGCTCGACGCCGGCAGCGGCCAGCACGATCGCGTCGCAGCGCCGCTCCCTGAGCCGCCTTATGCGGGTCGGGACGTTGCCGCGCAGCGATTCAACGCGCAGATCCGGGCGAAAGTGTTCGAGCCAGACGCGGCGCCGAGCCGAGGCCGTGCCGACATGCGCCTGCTCGATCAGAGGCAGAAGCGAGCCGGCGTTTCGATCGAGCGCCTCGTCCGTGACGATGAGGACGTCCGCCGCATCGGCTCGCTCCGGGACTGCCGCGACGCTGAGTTCCGGCGGCGAACGGGTCGGCAGGTCCTTGAACGAGTGCACGGCGAGATCGATCGTCTCGGCGAGGAGCGCCTGCTCGATTTCGCGCACGAACACGCCCTGCGGGCCGATCGAGCCGAACGATGCAGCATTCGAACGGTCGCCGGCCGTGCGGATGAACATGAGCTCGGTCGTGAAACCCGCGTCGTCCAGGAATCGCGCGACGGCTTCGGACTGCGTGCGGGCAAGGTCCGACGCCCGCGTGCCAAGCCGAAGCTTCATGATCCTGACTCGCGCCCGGTCGCGCCGACTTCGAGCGCCGCTCTGAGTTCGTCGGCAAACTCGGGATCCAGACCGCCGAGAAAGGCTTCAACGGAGCCTTCCGGACCCGAGTGAAGCAGGCCGCGCAGGCCGAGGGAGGGGATGTGTGCGAACCGCCTCGCAAGAACTTCGCACCAGATTTCGACCGCGGCGCGTTCCTCTTCGCCGAGCCCTTTCAGCTCCTTCCTGAAGAGGCGTTTCACTCCCTCCTGGGCGGTAATCCGATAGCGTTTCTGCAGCGCGCCGAAGAGCGGTCCGTAGTACCGTTCCGTGTATCGATCCTTGAGCGTTGCGAGCGCCCGGTCGACCTGCTCGCGCGCTTCGGCGGCCTCCATGAGCCGCGCGGCCCGGTTGCGCTCGGCGTGCGCGACGATTTCATCCATGCCGACGCGCGGGATCGCGAGCTTCGTGCAGGCCGCCGGATCGACATCGGGCGGCACGGCCATGTCGACGATCAACGGCGGTTCGCCCGAGGGCGTGCGCGCGGCAATGCGTTCGAGGTCCGCACGTTCGAACACCGGGCCGGGAGCGGCCGTCGCAGCCAGCACGGCCTCCACGGGCGCAGGTTCGGCCCGGAACGCATCGAGCGATTGCCATACGGCGCCAAAACGATCGGCGAGCGCCTGTGCCGGTTCCGCCGAGCGATTGACAACGACCAGCGGGACGCCAGCGGCGCTCAGCGAGATGGCGGCACGCTCCGTCATTGCCGAAACGCCAACCAGTGCGACCGTGCCCGTGGTACGCGCCAGGCGTTCGCGCAGCCGCGCAACGGCGATTTCGGCGAGCGACACGCGCCCGGCGCCGAGCGACGTCTCGCCGCGAACGCGAGCGGCGATCCTGAGCGCTTCCCCGAACAGCAGTTCGAGAGCCGCTCCGGACAGGCCGAGCCGCGTCGATCGCTCGTGGCAGCTTCGCACCTGGGCGACGATCTCGGTCTCCCCGACGCAGGCCGAATCGAGGCCCGCTGCGATCAGGAACAGATGCTCGGCCGCGCCTTCGCCCTGCCAGGCCCGCAGGCGCCGCGTCGCCTCGCCGGACGAAGGCTCGCGCCCGGCGAGCAATTTGAACGCCGCCGGCCGGATGTCGGTGGCGGCGGTACGTTCGCCGTGCGCATAGACGAGTTCCACGCGGTTGCAGGTCGACAGATAGGCCAGTTCGGCAAGACCAAGCTCGACGGCGAACGCGCGCAGGCGTTCTTCGGCGCCGTCATGCGGCAGCGCGAATTCGGCGAGCGATTCAGCGCCGCCCTGACGCCACGTCACACCGATCATTCCGAGTTGTTCGAGCATTCGAAATTCCGTCGGCTTGCGGCTCGGTGCGAGGAATATCAGACAGGAGCGCTTGCTGTGTCACGCGAGTGTCACAGCGCCCGGCAGCGCCCGTCGGCTCACGAACGGGATCGAAGCTGTGGGGGTGGTCCGGTTCGGCCGCGACGGCGCCGTTCAGCAGTTACCCGAAGACGTTCTCGACGAGCAGTTGCATACGGGCGCGTTCCCGCCGCATGCCGGCGGCAACCGCGAGCTGAGCGCGCGTACGGGCTTCGTTGTGTTCGGCGGCGCTTACGTTTCGGCGCGCATCCCAGGCGAAGTAGCTTCCTTCGAACGCGTCGGTACAGAACCGGGCGGCGAGTTCGACGGCGATAGCGAACGCGGCGTCGGGAATGCAGCGCCACTCGGCTGCTCCGAGCAGCCCGCGGGACGCCGCCGCGTAGGCTTCCACCGCCGCCTCGTAGAGTTCGACAGAGAAGTCCGCATCGGCGGAATCTTCGGCGGCGGGATTGCACCAGGATCGCAGTGCGTCGCCGATTTCGATCGCGGCGGGCATTATTGTCAATGTGTCGAGATCGATCATGCACACGGCGCGCTGCGTGTCCCGGTCGAACATGATGTTCTCGAGCTTCGGGTCACCGTGCACGATCCGATCGGCAACCTGCGGCTGCGGCGTGAGTTCTTTGGCAAAATTCTCGATTTCGGCTGCGAGACCTGCGATCGTCCGATGACGCCGGTGCGCCGTTTGGGCAGCCAGCGCAGAGCGCAGATTGGCGAGGTGACGTTGCGTGTCGTGAACGCCGAGACGTGCGTTGGCGAAGTGGTGCTCGAGGTCGCCGAGGGCGGCGTGAAACTCTCCGAGGATGCGGCCAGCTTCGGCCGCGCGCGCGGGCGATTCGGTCGAGTCGTGGATGACGCCGTCGATGCGCGTCAGGACGCGCCAGACCGTTTCGCCGATCTCAAGCCAAAGCGCGCCCGAGCGGGTCGGAACAAGCATTGGTGTCACGAGCCCCCTGGAGTGCAGGTGACGCGTGACGAGGTCGATGTCAGCATTCGTTTGCGTAGCGAAGATGGCGTTCACGCGCTGCAGCACAAGCGGCTTGCCGTCAGTCGATCGCACAAACCAGCTGCGGTTGATCAGGCCGGAGTTCGTGGCTTCGAGCGTGTCGGCCGCGAGGCCGAATGCTGCAAGTACCGCGCTGTCCGGCGTTGCGGCTGCGGTGTCGCTCATGGTCATCGTGCGCGAATCATAGCGCGGGTCAGGGACTGCACAAGGCCGCGCGGATTTGCGCCGGGAAACCATTGCGGTATAAGAGGAGTCGAACACCGAGACCAGCAACGACAAGCGGAGCAGCCATGCGCAGCGCAATCCAGTGGAGCCTGATGATTTCGTCCGTAGCGCTCGGCGCATCGGTCCCGAGCCTGCCGCTCGCAGCCCAGGACGACGACGTGCTCGACCGGACGCCCGCGGATTGCGTCATGGTGAGCCGAATCCGAAGAACACGGATCGTCGACGACAAGACGATTCTCTTCTACATGCGCGGCGGGCGGGTCTATCAGAACATTCTGGAAAGGGAGTGTCCGCGGCTCGAACGCGAGGGCCGCTTCATGTACGAGATCCGGGGCTACCGCCTCTGCGACATCGATACGATTTCGGTTCTCGACCGTATCGGCGCGGGATTCGGTCGCGGCTTTACGTGCAGGCTCGGCGAGTTTCATCCGATCTCCACAGAAGAGGCCGAAGAGATCGAGCGGATTGCCGAGGGCGAAGTGGAACAGGACGACGTCATCGAGATCGAAGAGGTCGAGCTGCCGCCCGAAGATGTCGAGGAGGAGCCGGCCGAATCGGATCGGGAGCCTGCGCCGTAGGAAGTCACGAAAGCGAGAATCCGATATCGCCGTCCCGTTGCGCGATCGGTTTCATCAAATAGGGCTCGATATTCTCCTCAACCGATCGAGCGTCGGGGCGGATGAGAGCGGACTTGCAGCCGTGAACTCCTGCGGCGCAGGCTCCTGGCGGTCCCTGGCGCGCTCAGCGCAACGACAGAAACGGCAAGGGGCGGCCGTTCAGACTGAACTCCCCGTTCACGACCTCGACCGCGACACGGTAGGAGTCGCCGTCCTCGACCAGGAATCCCTGCGCGACCACGGCGTCCAGCATCGCAGCGGCCTGCGCCTCGGCCATCGCTTCGATACCGCTCAGCACGACTCCACCGGGCGCATTTGCCGCGAGTTGCTGCCTGACGACCTCGGTCGCGATGCGCCGCGCGAGTGCCCGCGAGGCGGTGGCTTCGGCTTCGAGAGTGAACGCGTCGATGAATAGCACGGGGCTCGCGGCGAGCGCCGATACCGGGTCCGGCAGTGCGTCGGCGTGGGTTCGTACATGAACGCTGGCCTGGAACGGTTCCTCGTCCATCGCGAATCCGATCGGATCGATCGACAGTTCAGGTTCGGCCGCGAGCAGGCGCACGATCAGTGGCATCAGCACGGGCATCGGATCGCCCCCTGCCGCAGCCTGCTCTTCGAACTGCGTCTGCGCTTCGACCAGGTCGTTCATTGCCTCAGCGTCAAGCCTGTCGATCGCCATGACGATCTGCGCGTCCGTGAGACGGTACCGTTCGCCAAAGGTGAGGTAGTCGGCTGTGTACGTCGCGGAACTCGCAAGGAGCGTTCCTTCGCCGGCCGGATCCGACTCGCCTCGAACGGCAATGTTTCCCGCTTCGAAGACCGGTTCGCCGCCGAGCGTCCGGTTCACGACCAGCATCTGACCCATCTCCAGCTCGAGGTTGCCCAGCCCCAGGTAGCCCAGGCGGTACTCGCTGTCGGTACTCAAGCTGATCGTGTCGACAGAGATCGCGAGAATCGGGTTCGACCAGGCCACCGAATCGATGTCGAGACGCAACTGGAGTTCGTCGCGGTCAAGGCGGCCGTCGGCCCGCACGCCCGAGAACACGGTCTCGCTGAATTCGTCCGCGTAGTCAACGGCGGGCACGTCGGCATCGAACCGCAGGCCGCCGAACAAGCTGGCTCTTCCCCGAAACTCGAACAGGTAGTCAACGCCGAGACCGCCTTCGAGTTCGGCGACGTCAGCTTGCGTCGAATCGGGGCGTGCCCAGACTCTCGCAAGCCCGACATACGGCCCGCCGCGCAGAACGACCGGACCATGAGCCACGTCGACGAGGACCGAAAGTCCCTCGTCGAGCAGATCCAGGCCCGCGGCTGTCAGCGCGTCGCCGCCGGTCACCGACTCCAGCGGCCCGAACCGTTCATTGCCCAGGCTGACCTCGATCATCGCAGTGCTGTTGAACCAGCCCCGCTCGAATGAGCGGATTTCCAAAGACCACGCGGTGTGATCATTGATCTCCGCAATTCGCCGCTCGAACAGCGATTCCGTCATGATCCCGAACACGGGTGGCAGCGCGACTGTCGCCGCGGCAACGCTGATGAGCACGAGTACGGCGGCTTTTTTCATCGTCCCTGATCCTCCGGGAGGTTTCGGCAGGCAGCTTGTCCCCGCTGCCATGGTAGGCTCGTCGCGCCGCGACCTGAAGTATTGGGTCGATTTCTTTGAAGTGAGTTCCCCGAGACCGCGCGTCGCGGGGCCTTTCGCTCGAATGGAGTAACTGAGGGAAAGTCATGGGTGCATGCCGGGGAGAGCAGTATCTTGAGCGTCTGCGCGATGGCAGGGACGTATGGATCGGCGGGGAGCGCGTCGCCGACGTCACGGTTCACCCGGACCTCGCGCGCGGCGCGGCGTCGCTCGCCCGGCTGCTCGACCGCCAGCACGCGCCGGAGACGCGCGATCTGCTGACCTTCGAGGCCGACGGCGAACGGTATCCGCTGGCGCTGCTGCAGCCGAAGTCCGTTGACGACGTCGTCCGGCGCGGCGCGGCCATGTACGACTGGTCGAAGTGGTCGGGCGGTATGGTCGGGCGCTCGCCGGATTACCTGAACTGCGCGTTCACGGCGTTTGCGGCGGCGGCCGGGTACTTCGCGGAGAATCGCCCGGAATTCGCGGACAACATCCGTGCCTGCTACGAGCGCATCCTGCGCGACGATCTCGTGCTGACCCACACGCTCGTCAATCCGAGCTACAACCGGGCGCTGAGCGCGAAGGGTCTGGCAAGCGAGGAAGTTGCGCTGCGCGTCGTCAGGGAAACGGACGCGGGCCTTGTCGTCAACGGCGCACGACTGCTGGCGACGCTCGGTCCGCTATCGGACGAGATCGCGGTGTTCCCGTCGACTGTGCTCAGGGCCGACGAATCGGCGCGCCCGTATGCGCTTGCTTTCGTGATCGGCAACGACACGCCGGGCATGCGCTACATCTGCCGCGACAGCTACGACACGGGGAAGTCGCTCTTTGATTCGCCCCTGGCCGGACGCTTCGAGGAGATGGACTGCGTCGTGATCTTCAACGAGGTGCTCGTGCCCTGGGAGCGCGTGTTTCTCTACGACTCGCCGGATCTTTGCAACCGCGTCTTTGCCGACACCAACGCCGTCGTGCACATGATGCACCAGGTCGTGTGCAAGAACCTCGCGAAGGCCGAGTTCATCGTGGGACTCCTGTGCGCGATGTGCCAGGCCAGCGAGCGGGATCGGGACATGGCCGTTCAGGGACAGATCGCCGAAGCCATGTGGATCGCCGAGTCGATGCGCGCGTTTCTCTACAGCGCAGAGCAGCAGGCAGCCGAGGATCGCTGGGGCTTGCACGTGCCGCTCAGGCGGCCGCTCGATACGGCTCGGAACCTGTTTCCGAAGATGTATCCGCGGCTCGTGGAACTCGTGCAATTGCTCGGCTCGAGCTCGCTCATGGCGACGCCCACCGAAGCGGACTTCGCCAATGAGATCGCGCCCGATGTCGAGAAATACTTCGGGCTCGTCAATCTTCCGAGCAAGGATCGCGTTGCGCTCTTCCGGCTCGCCCACGACGTCGCGATCTCGGGCTTCGGCGGCCGCCAGGCGCTCTACGAGCGGTTCTTCTTCGGGCCGCAGAACGTCATGGCGTCGGTCTTCTACAAGCTCTACGACAAGGAACGCTACGTCGAGCGCGTGCGCGAACTGCTCGCGCGCGAGTTCTGAGCGGCTCGGGCGCGGCAGGACGGCTCCTGCGCTTCCGGTGGCGCCGTCAGCCGCGCTGCGTGGTTGGCCTGGCGGCAGGTTCTCGTGCCCGAAAGCGCCAGCCGTTCAGGCTGTCGCACGCTTGAGCGCGCCGAGAAACCTGCGATAGAGCCGCCGTTCCGCGTCGAGAAGCCGGCGTGCGCGCGCGTCATCGAGATCGCCCGCAAGCTCGAGCCGCTGCGCCATGTCGTTCAGGTGATGGCGCTCTTCGCCGATAAGACGTTTGAGCGACATCGCGTACCCGGCTCGCTTGAGGCATTGCTCGTAGAGCCCGTAGAACCACAACGCGCGAAACTCGACGATCATCGACATGTACAGATATGCGGCCCGTGAGCCGCGTCCCTTCGCGAGCAAGCGCACGACGAGCGCTTCGAGCCGCTGGAAATACATGCGTGCCGAGGCCGGTGCGAGCAGGTCCTGCGCAACGTATGTCATCTCCCGGCCGGCGCACTTCTCGGCCTGCCGCTTCATGAAAAACGCGTGGTGGGCTTCCTCCGCGACATGCTGGAGCGTCGCCTGATCGATCGTCGCCGAATGACAAGTCGCCATGACTTTGTGACTGCCCATGTGCTCGAGCATCGACATCGTGTTGATCAGGCGTGCGTGCAGCGCCCGATCCTGCACGATGCTCTCGAGCAGCGTGCGCGTCTCCCGCATGGAGGCTTCGTTGTCGGCTGCAAAACGCGACAGCGCAGCGTCGAGCCACGATTGGCGCAAGCTCTTGTCGTCGGCGGTAAACATGACGGGTGGGTAGTTTATACGAAACGGTCATGTTCACTCGCGGGTCATGGACACTGCATTCCCGTTCGAGATCGTGCGCGACGGCGAAGACATCCGGATGGTGTTTGAAGCGAACGACGTATGATGATCGCGCTGCATCGCCGTCGCGTGGGTCGGGCACGATTCCTTGACAAGCGCAGCCTATGTGCCGAAGCTGAGCGTCCTCATTTTTTTGAGGTGCTCGGCGCGTTTCACCCGAGTTGCCGTGTGGCCCGGAGAACATTCATGAAAACACTACGATCATTTTCCACGGCCGCCGTCGGTACGGCGCTGGTGCTTACCGCGCTGACCCACGCTGCGGCGCAGTCCTCCGAAACCATTCGCCAGTGGCAATTTGAAAGGAGCGGCGACGGCTACGCACTCGTGATGCAGGAAGTGTCGCGTCCCGTCGCGGGTCCCGGCGAAGTCCTGGTCAGGGTCCATGCGACATCGCTGAACCGCCGCGACTGGTACATGCTCAACGAGACGGTCGGAGAACGCGGCGTCGATTACACGGACAACGTTCCGCTGTCCGACGGCGCCGGCGAAGTCGTCGCCGTGGGAGAGGGCGTGACGGAGTTTAAGGTCGGCGACCGTGTGGCCAGCACGTTTTTCACGGAGTGGGTCGATGGCAAGCGCAACGATGCGGTCCGGCCCTCGGCGCGCGGGGCTGGTCCCGGCACCGGCGGCATGCTGGCCGAAATGATTGTCACGACTCCACGCGGCCTCGTCGCGATACCGGATCACCTCAGTTACGAGGAGGCGGCCACGCTTCCCTGCGCGGGCGTCACGGCATGGAATGGGCTCTTCACGAACGGGAATCTGCGGCCGGACGAGTACGTACTGCTGGAGGGCACGGGGGGCGTGTCGAGCTTCGGACTGGTTCTTGCTGCGGCCGCGGGTGCGAAACCCATCATCACGAGTTCGAGCAACGAAAAGCTTGCCCGTGCACGCGAACTCGGTGCCGTCGGCACGGTGAACTACCGCGAGAACGAGGATTGGCAGGTGGAAGTTCGGGCATTGACTGATGACGCCGGCGTCGACCACGTACTGGAAATCGGCGGGCGCGACACCTTGAGCAGAGCGCTCCAGGCGCTCGCGTTCGAGGGCCACGTCGCTCTGATCGGCGGACTTACCGGTGCAGCCCCGCCCATCCCCGTGCATGGCGTCGGGCATCTACGTCGGATCGAAAGCCGACTTTGAGGCGATGAATGCGTTCATGGAAGAACATGAGATCCATCCGGTCATCGACCGCGTGTTCGATTTCGATGAGGCTGAGGAAGCCTACGACTTCATGGGTAACGGCAGCTTCATGGGCAAGATCGTCATCCGGCATTGAGCTGCGCTACCGGTGCCGGTTCGATCGCGATGAAGGCGCTCAGGGGCCTGGCCGGTCCGAAGCCGGCTGCGACTGCTCGGTGCGGCCCGAAGGGCTTCGCAGGGGCACTCGCGATGCGCATTCGGCGAAGTGGGCCATGATGTACTGCGTATCATCGTTGCAAGGGTTTTGTTGAGGCGCTCGCCATGCACGTCTGGTCTGTAGAAGGAAATCGTCAGCGCCTTGACGGCGGCGCGATGTTCGGCAACGCGCCGCGCGCGCTCTGGGCGCGGTGGATGGAGCCCGACGAGCGCAACCTCGTCGAACTTTCCTGCCGCGCGATGCTCGTCGATGACCTGGACGGCAAGCGCGTGCTGTTCGAGGCGGGTATCGGTGCCTTCTTCGAGCCGAAGCTCAAGACGCGCTACGGCGTGATGGAGTCGGAGCACATGCTGCTCGAATCGCTCCAGCAATGCGGGACGCCGCACGACGAGATCGATGTCGTCGTATTGAGCCATCTGCACTTCGATCACGCCGGCGGCCTGTTGTCGGCCTACGAAGAGGGCCAACCGAGCGAACTGCTGTTTCCGAATGCGCGCTACATGGTCAGTCGGCGCGGCTGGGAACGCGCGCTCGATCCGCACCCGCGCGACCGCGCGTCGTTCATTCCCGAACTCAACCGCCTGCTCGCCGAGAGCGGACGCCTCGAACTCGTCGAGGACGAGCATGTGGCGAGTCTCGGGGATGCCGTGCGATTCAGCTATACCGAAGGGCATACGCCCGGCCTAATGCTCGCGGAAGTCGGCGGCGAGGGCGGCATCGTGTTTTGCTCGGACCTGATCCCGGGCCGCCCCTGGGTCCACCTGCCCGTCACCATGGGCTACGATCGGTACCCGGAGCAGCTCATCGACGAGAAGCGGCTGTTTCTCGAGGACAAGGTCGCACGCGGAGTGCGCCTGTTCTTTACCCACGACCTGGGCTGCGCGCTGGCAAGACCGGTGCTGGACGAGCGCGGACGCTTCGGCGTCACGAACGAACGGCGCAAAGTGGAGGCGCTCGTCGTCTGAGACCGAACGCCGCCCGCTACTCATGGGCAGCGCGGCCCCATATACTTGGCGTCCCCACCGGGACAGTCACGACGCGCCCGTAGCTCAGCTGGATAGAGTACCTGGCTTCGAACCAGGTGGTCGGGAGTTCGAATCTCTCCGGGCGCGCCAATTTACGAATCGGGCTTCCAGCGCACCCTCGATCCGTTGTCAGTGTTCTGAGACCAACGAAATACTCCTCAATGGAATCTGCATACAAGTCCTCGACAAGTTGATGGATGGGTACTGGCCTGCGGCAGTCAGGCGCTGTGACCCGGAAGGGCCTGCGCCCCGGACTTCCAGACAAGCAATACCCGGCCCTTCGAGCGGCATCATGCGATGGAATTCCGCTTGATCCATTGGCGGGCGATGATGATACGCTGAATCTCGTTGGTACCCTCGCCGATGATCGTCAGCGGCGCGTCGCGGTAAAATCGCTCGATATCGTATTCCTTCGAATAGCCGTAAGCGCCATGAATGCGCAGTGACTCACTGCTGTTTTCGAATGCGGCCTCCGAAGCGAAGTACTTCGCCATGCCGGCCTCGAGATCGCAGCGATCGCCTCGATCGAATGCGGCCGCGGCGTCGAGCGTCAGCAATCGGGCCGCGTGTGCTCTCGTGGCCATATCCGCGAGTTTGAGCTGAATGTGCTGATGCTCGCAGATCGGCTTGGCGAACGTGCGGCGGGTCCGGGGATAGTCGGTTTCCAGTTGCAGTGCTCCTTGTGCCATACCGGCTCGGCGCGCCGCGACATTGATGCGACCGAGCTCCAGGCCGCCCGTAACCTGGTAAAACCCCTGCCCCTCGACACCACCGATGAGACATTCAGCCGGTACGCGATAGCCGTCGAATACGAGCTCTGCCGAATCGATGCACTTGTAGCCGAGCTTTTCGAACTTGTTGCCGGTCGTGAAGCCGTCCATCTTTGGCGCGATGAACAGGCTCATGCCCTTGTGGCGCGGCTGAGCCTCCGGGTCGGTCTTGACGAGCAAGGCGACGCAGGAACCTTCGATGCCGTTGGAAATCCAGGTCTTGGTTCCGTTGATGACGTAGTGGTCGCCGTCGCGGCGCGCTGTCGTGCGGATTGCCTGCAAATCCGTGCCGGCATTGGGCTCCGTGAGCGCAACACCGCCGCGAATCTCGCCCGAGGCGAGTTTCGGCAGCCACTCGGACTTCTGCTCGGGCGTACCGTACCTTTCAATCGACAGCGCAAGCATGAGGTGCGAGTTGAATATCCCCGTGAGCGCCATCCAGACCGAGGAGATGCGCATGACGATCTTCGCGTACGTCGTTACAGGTAGCCCAAGGCCTCCAAACTCGGCGCCCACTGTCGCCCCGAAGAGGCCCAGCGCCTTCATTTGTTCCACGAGCTCGGCAGGCCAGCGATCGGCGTGATCGTATTCCTTGACGACCGGACTGACCTCAGCGTCGACCCAGCGATCGATGGCATCGAGCAACTGGGCCTCGTCCGCCGCGTCAAACGGCACGGTTTCGTTCATGTACCACTCCCCAACTCGCCATGTTATCCGTACATGTTTATCAGATTTGGTATCGGAGTTGGTCACGTTTCACGTAATCATCGGGACATTTGACGTTGACGAAGCACCGGGTAGAGACATGGTCGGGCAATCGGCCGTTGCCGCGCCGTGTGTTCCGGTCATCGGTCGCAATCGAGCCGCCGGAGCAGCGTGGCTTCGGTTCTCCCCAACGCAAGAGGTGTCAACCATGAATGAGCGATTCTGTGTAAGCTATGCCCGCCGGGAGCCTTTGCCGCAGGAAGTCGCGAAAGCGGACTTGCAGCCGTGAATACCTGCGGCGCAGGCTCCTGGGCATAACCACAGCATGAGGAATGACGAAATGAAGGCTAGTGGATCGTTCAGGACGTGGTTGCGGGGCGCGTATCTGGGTGTGATTTGCATGACGGTCGCCGGTATACAGGGCCTCAGTGCGCAGCCGCCACGCGAGCTGCCGCCCGTCGAGCCCCCGCCGAGAGACTTCGCAACTGCCGAAGAGCACTACGCATATCTGTACGAGCAGGCCGGCGGCGGTACCGAACACACGATGGAGACGATCCCCGTGTGGGACGGGCTCTGGTCGAGCGGCAACAACACGATGCCGGCCATATTCTTCGAGAACGGCACGCTTGCGATCACGATGAGCTCCGGAGGCACAATCCGCGATGGCGTGCTCACTCCGCCCTACGAGGAACACTTCAAGGCCCGCCGCGCCGAGATGGCGGAATACGGCCGGCAGCGCTTCGATCGGCTGACGCGCTGCGAGCACGCCGGCGCGGC